>JAPKZM010000242.1 GCA_026393775.1 Candidatus Aminicenantota bacterium | reverse complement strand
TTTTTTTTTTTTGTATGCTATATAATGATTTTAAAGCTGTCAAAGGAGAGTAAAATGAAGATAGAAAAAAGAAAAAAGGACAATGTCATTATCTTTGACTTGAAGGGGAAAATACTGAGCGGTGAGGGAATTGAAGAACTCAGGCAATCCATTGATGCCACCCTTAAGGAGAACGAAAGGCAGCTGGTATTGAATTTCGCCGAAGTTCCCTACCTCGACTCCACCGGCCTTGGCGAGGTCGTCCGCTCCTACACCACCCTGAAGAAAGCGGGCGGCACGATCAAAATCGTCAACCTGACCAACAAGGTCAAAGATCTGTTGAGTGTCACCAAGCTCATCACCGTCTTCGAGACCTTCCAGGACGAGAACGAGGCCATTAAAAGTTTCAAGTAATCGAGATCGCTGACAACGCTCGCCGGATCCGCGATGAACTTGCATCTCCGGCAAGCGCTCGGTTTAAGAATTATATTTTCCCAGGATTCGCCTTCAGCCGGGAGACGGCAGCAAGCGCGGATCATTTTGACATAAGCAAAGGGTGAACGGATGTGCGGTATCTGCGGTTTTTTTCAGTTTGAAAAAGAGGCCGATGAAGCTACCCTGAAGCGGATGAACGACCAGATCGTTCACCGCGGTCCCGATGATGACGGTTTTTTTTATCACGCGGGCATCGGATTGGCGGCCAGGCGTTTGAGCATCATAGACCTTTCCACCGGTCATCAGCCCCTGTGCTCGCAATCGGGCAACTCCTGGATCACCTACAACGGCGAAGTGTACAATTTCAAGGAATTGCGCCTGGAGCTCGAGCAGCGAGGCTGCACGTTCCGCAGCCAGAGCGACACCGAAGTGGTGGTCAACCTCTACGAGGAATTCGGCCTGGATTTCGTGAAAAAGCTGCGCGGCATGTTCGCCTTCGCCATCTACGACAAAAAAAACGACCGGCTGATCCTGGCCCGCGATCATATAGGGAAAAAGCCGCTGTATTATTGCGTGAAAGAAAACCGTAACCTGATTTTCGGCTCCGAGATCAAAGCCATACTGCCCTACCCGGGCATCGACCGCTCCGTTGACCTGGAAGCGCTCGATTTTTTTCTGACCCTGGAATACGTCCCGGCCCCCTATTCGATACTGGCCAGCGTAAAAAAACTGCCAGCCGGGCACATTTTGGTCTACGAAAAGGGCCGCGTGAGCGTGAGCGAATACTGGGACGTTCCCGCCGCCCATGAGTCTCGGCCCGATTTTGCCTTGGCACGCGAGGAATTCCTTTGCCTGCTCGAAGAATCGGTGCGCCTGCGCATGATCTCCGATGTACCCCTGGGCGCATTCCTGTCTGGCGGCATCGACTCCAGCGCCATCGTGGCCATGATGGCCAAAATCTCGCCCGTGCCCATCAAGACATTTTCCATCGGTTTCGAAGAAAAATCGTACAGCGAACTGCCGTATTCGCGCCAGATCGCCAAAAAATTCAAGACCGACCACTGCGAAAAAATACTGAGCGCCGATATCCGCGACCTGGTCATGAAGCTGGCCGCCTGCCTGGATGAACCTCTGGGGGATTTTTCAAATTTTCCTACTTACCTGGTCGCCCGCAGCGCGCGGGAAAAGGTCACCGTCGCCCTTTCGGGTGACGGCGGCGACGAAATTTTCGGCGGCTATGAACACTACCTGGCCCAGAAACTGGCGCACTTCATCGACGCTCCCCCCCTGCGTCCGCTGCGGACACTGATCGCACAATCCATGCACATCATCCCGCCCTCAACATTGAAAAAAGGGTTGATCAACCGCAGCAAACGCTTTGCCGAAGGCTTGGGCAACTCCGCGGTTGATCGCCATTTCCGCTGGATGCTTTTCCTGACCGCGGCGCAAAAATCACGCCTCTATACCCCGGCTTTTCAGAAAGATTCTTTTTCGCACGACCTGACGGAGCGCGAGCCGTTCGCGTCGTTCTTCAAACGCAGCCGGCAATTTTCCGGGATCAACCAGGACCTCTACCTGGATCTGAAGACCTACCTGACCGATGACATCATGGTCAAGGTCGACCGCATGACCATGGCCGCGTCATTGGAAGCGCGCGCCCCCTTGCTGGATTACAAGCTAGTGGAATTTGCCTTTTCATTGCCCGCAAACTGGAAGGTCAGGAACGGCACGGGCAAGTGGTTCTTCAAAAAGGCCATGGAGGGCATTCTTGACCAAAAGATCCTTTACCGCCAGAAACAGGGGTTTTCCATTCCGATTAAAAACTGGTTGAAAAACGAATTGCGGGGACTGATGCTGGAAACTCTGTCTGAAAAACGAATCAGCGCCATGGGATTGTTCAACCCCGGATACGTGCAAACCATGATCCAGGAACACTTGCACAACCGCGAAAACCACTCCCACCGGCTGTGGGCGCTGATGCAGTTTCATCTTTGGCACGACCATTACGGCAAAGGATAATTCGCTTGCCCGGCCCAGTTGTACCGAAGTGACCCCTCGATGCTGAACACATTCCTGATCGTTCTGCCGATCGTTTTCCTGGCCGGAGTGGTGGATTCGATCGCCGGCGGCGGCGGGCTACTTTCGGTCCCCGCCTACATGGCCGCCGGGCTGCCGCCCCATTCGGTGCTGGGCACCAACAAATTTTCTTCCAGCTTCGGCACTTTTTTCGCCACCCTGCGCTATCACCAGCATGGACTGATCGACAGCCGCGTGGCGCTGCTCAGCGCTTTTTTCGCCTTGGGCGGGTCTTTTTTGGGCGCCCGCACCGTGCTGTTGATCCATCCCGATTTCCTGCGTTATCTGCTGATCGTCCTTATCCCGGTGATCGCCGCCTTCACCCTGTTCAACCGCTCCCTTGGCCAACATGACCATTCCCAACTGCAGGCCCGGGGGCGGAAATATTCCCTCGCCGCCGTGGCGGCAACCCTGATCGGCTTCTACGACGGTTTTTTTGGACCCGGCACCGGTACTTTTTTGATCCTGTTTTATACATTGGTACTGAAATACGATTTTGTCACCGCCAACGCCAACACCAAGGTCGTGAACCTGGCCTCCAATATCGCGGCCGTGACAACCTTCATCGTCAATAGCAAGGTCATCTACTCCATCGGCATCCCAGCCGCTGTGGCCGGCATCGCCGGCAATCTTCTCGGCGCCAAGCTGGTCATCAAGCGGGGCAGCAACATCATCCGCCCAATATTCATTTTGGTTCTGATCCTGTTGCTGGTTAAGATAGTTTATGACCTGCTCAGCGCACGCTGAGCCTTTTTTATTTTTTGCCGGAACGCAAGAGATAAAAATTGGCGCACAACCTGCCGCTGACCGCGGCCAGCGCTGCGGCGTGCACCCCGATCAGGTGCAGTCCGGAAATGGCCAGCAGCAGCACGCCGACGATGACCGACACTTCGATGGCCGTGGCCAGGATAACCGGCCGGGTGTTTTTCTCCTTGACCCGTAATGACCTCTGGAAAGCGAGCAGCACTTCCAGGGCCGGCAGAATGCTCATGATGCGAATCGGCAGAATGGCCAGGCGGGTCAATTCCAGCGTCAGTCCCGAAATGCGGTGGAACCACAAAAAAGCCGCGGGCGTGAACGAAATCAACCCCAATGAAAGCGAGGCCGCGAGCCCCAGGAAAAGGGCAAAAGAGCCCAGTTTACGGCGGCTGCCGGCGCCATGGCCGAGCAAGGCGATGGCCGTCTCCTGGAACGAGAGGCCGACGCTGCGGAAAATGAAAGTCAAGGCGTTCAGGACCGGCAGCAGGGCCAGTGATTCTATGGGCAGGCGGCTTTTGCCCATGAAAAATGAGATCAACGGATAAATGGCCAGGGCCAGCACCGAAGTCAAGGCCAAGGGCAGGTAGAACCCAGCCAGGGAACGATAGCTTATGGGCGGTTTTACCACGCTATCATTTTCAGGTTCGGCCAGCAACCTCCTGACTAGGCTCCGGGCCATGAAGCGGCTGGTTATGGCCTCCATGACAACCCCGGCGGACAAGGCGGCGGCACCCACGCAAGCCCCGGGGAGCGATGAAAAAAGATCAAGCAGCAAAGCGGTTGCCGCCATCGAGCCCAGGCGCACCAGGGTGCCGTAAGCCACCCGGTGCGGCAAATGGTTGCCGATTAAAATGCCCTGGTAAAAACGCCGGTAGCCGATGGCCGCCGGCCAGGGGGTCAGGAGGATGGCTGCCAGGTGCGTCAGCCGCGCCACCGGCCAGGGAAGCCCGATCAGGCTCCGGGTAAGCCAGAAAAACACCGGTGGTATAAGAACCAGCAGCATGATCAAGGTGATCAGCGCGTTCAAGCTGTTGCTGAAACGCCGCAGCCGGAGAAAGTGGGCCCGGTCCTTGACCAGGACATTGGCCGCACTGAGCATCATGATGATCGGCGATTCGAAGATCATGGCCAGTGAGAAAGCAACTCCGTAAGCGGCCAGGTTGAACGTGGCGCCGGCCAGACGGGCGATGATGGCCGCAATGAACGGACCTTCCACGCTCATCATCAGCCAGGTGGAATACAGCGGCAGCCAGAAAATCGCGATCTTCTTCCAGGTCAGTTCCGGTTTCTCGGGAGTCATCCGCCCAGGATAACACGACTATTCCCGACTGACAAGAATGAGGCTGTCTCCATTTTCTCCCGCGAAACGCTCAATTGACATGCCTGCCCGCCTGATCTACAATTTCTAAAACAATGAAAAATGTAACTAGGCTGTTTCCCTGGCGGCTTCTCCTGTCATGCGTCTCCTTGCCGTTTTTGAGCCGTTGCTGGGGAAAAC
>JAPKZM010000157.1 GCA_026393775.1 Candidatus Aminicenantota bacterium | reverse complement strand
TGGAGAAAAAAAACTTGTCCTACCTGCGCCTGAGCGAAAATGATGCCCTTGATTTCATCAGGCAGGAAGGGCGCCGGGGCGGAGCCGTTGCCTCCCAGGCGCATCTGATTTCGGTCTTAAAAAGTTTCTACCGCTACCTGCTGAAAGACGATTGCCTGGATTCCAATCCGCTGGCCAACCTGGCGCTGCCTAAAAAGTGGCTCCGGCTGCCGAATTACCTCGCCATCGAGGAAGTTTTCCGTTTGCTGGACGCTCCGGATGCCGCGACCATTATCGGTAAAAGGGACAAGGCTATCCTGGAATTGATGTATGCTTCCGGCCTGCGCATATCGGAAGTCGTGCAATTGAAGCTGCTTGACGTTTATTTGGATGAAGGCTTTTTGCGGGTGGCCGGCAAGGGGGGCAAGGAGAGGATCGTCCCCTTCGGCGCCAGCGCGCGGGAATGTCTCGTGAATTATCTGGAAAATGGCCGGCCGAAATTGCTGAAGAGAGCGAACCCTGAACAGGTCTTTTTGAATTATGTCGGGACGATCTTCACCCGGCAGGGGCTATGGAAATTGATCCGGGCTTACGGGCAAAAAATCGGTTTGCCCGGCCGCCTGACCCCCCATGTCCTGCGCCATTCGTTCGCCACCCACCTGGTGGAAAAGGGGGCCGACCTGCGTTCGGTGCAGATGCTCCTCGGCCATTCCTCGATCGCCACCACCGAGATCTACACCCACCTGGCCAAAGGGCAAGTGAAAAAAGTGTACGACCAGTTCCACCCGCGCAGCAAAAAAAAGTGATTGAACCCTGGATTTAAAAAAGCAGGGGAGCATGGCTCCCCCGCTATTGACGAAGAATTTAAAATTTAAAGTATAAGGTAAGGTAGGTATAGAAATCGGCTTGCGGTTTATCGCCAGTCTCAGGTGCATCGTAAAAAACGTACTTGATATTGGGGATGATCCTGACGTTCTCGTTCACCGACCAGCCGAGCCCGGCCAAAACCACGTTGGCCTTAGCATTGCTGGCCATGGGAATATAATCGATCTTGCCGCCGTTGGGGTTGGGATCGAGCAGGCGGTCATAGCGGGCGATGAGCTCCATTTTCGGACTCAGTCTGACTACGCCGAAAACGGACACGAATTTCATGTCGCTGCTGACATCCGCTTGTTTGGCGTTGCGGACCCCGTAGTTGATGCCGCATCTTCCCCATTGGCCTTTCACGCCGGCGAAAGCCTGCATGATGTTGACCGAACTGCCGCCGCCCAGATTGGTATAGTCGGCATAAAGTTCGAAAAACAGCGCCGGACTGGGTTGGAAATTAAGCCGGCCGTAGATCGCCTTGCCGTGATCGGTTTCTGACTTGAGGCCGGCGCCGTTGCCGGCAACGACGGTATAGGTCAGTTTGCCCTTGGCAGCCAAAGCGCCTTTCAGCCCCATCCCGAATTCGCGGGAATTGCCGAATTTGAAAAGATCGATCGGCGTTTTTTCCATGGCGCGGTAGCCCCAGTAGTCGTCCAGGTTGTCATACAAGGGGGTGGCGATCAAGCCGAGCATCAGGGTCTGCTTGCCGATCCGGGTGGACAAGTAGGCGTCTTTGACAAAGGGAATGAGCGTGGTCGAGGTCTTGAAGTCTCCCGGGCTGTTCATTTCCAGGCGGAAGCGCATGGCGATCTTCTCGGTCAAGACGCCATCGTAGGTGAAGTAGATGCGGCGGAACCAGAAACCGTTGTTGTCCTTGACGGCCGCGTCATGGTTTTTGAGAACGTAATAATAGTCGGCGAACATCAATCCGGATAACTTGCCTTCACCCTTGAGCGTCAGAACGGGAAACAGGAGCAGCCAGACCGCCGATAGGATCAGAAATATTTTTTTCTGTTTCATGTCATTCCCCCTTCGTTGGTTTGGTCTTTCACTTGCCGATTTTGCCCAGTCCAGCGGCGAGCTTGACGTCGGCGAGGGCGATGTAGCCGGCGGCGGTGACGAATTTTTGACCGGCAGCGAGGACCCATTTCATGAAGGCGGCCAGCAATTGCTTTTGCGGCCGGCCATGGCAAACAAAATACAAATCCCGGGCCGGCGGGCTGGGATATTTGTCGTCGGCGATCGCTTTGACCACGGCGTCGCGATCGCCGTAGAAATTTTCGTCCGCGTCGATACGGCCGTTCTCGTTCAGGTCAATGGGCACAATCGCGGTCCCGGCCATGGGCTTGAGCGTGGTCGCATCGAAAGCGTAGTTGATATTGTTGAAACCGATGCCCAGCACATCCTGGCGCACGGCCTCGTTCAGTCCGGGATCGCCGAAAACGCCGATGCCCAAGAGATCTTCCTGTTTTTTGCCCAGGAAAAGGGCCCAGGTTTCAGCGGCACCGCAGGAATCGGAACGGGTGTAGACATGGACCTGAATGTCGCCTTTGCCCGCCACCAGCTCGTTCCAGGTCGGGGGTGTTTCGTTCAACCAGATGCGCATGAAGTCGCCCTTCTTCATTCCTCGCTTGAGCAACTCCGGCAGCAGGGGATTGTCCCGATTGATGACCGGCACCACGGCATCCTTGGTCACGGGGATGAACCAGGCCCCCTTCTGGATTTCAACGGGATGGATCTCACGCGAAACCATGCCGATATCGACCATGTCGGCCAGGGCGTCGGCGATGCCTTTGCCGGCTCCGCCCGCCGATATGTCGAAACGGACCTGAGGGTAGAGTTTACGGAATTCCTCGGACCATTTCATGACCATGGGATAAAGGGCGAAGGCGCCCGAAATGGTGATCGTGCCTTGCAGGTTTTGCTCGGCTCCTTTTTGAGCCTCGAGAATCTGACTGGTAAAATGACCTAGTACGGCCGCTACAACAAGAAGAACAAACAGCTTTTTCATTGAATTTTCCTCCAAATTGGACTACAATTATAGTACAATTATATTATATTTATTTCAAAAGTCAATACTTTTTAAAAATAAAATAACTCTTTTTTTCTGTTGAACAAAACGATTTGAATTTTGACTTTTTTTAGTCTACAATGGCGGCGAGGTGTTACTTGGAGCAAACCCTGGCCATCATCAAACCCGATGCGGTGCAGCGCCGGCTGGTCGGAGCGATCTGACAGCCCGGTGGCCTACACAGCCTCGGGGCAGATTTACGCCTTGATACTGGAGAAACACAACGCCGTCGAAGCCTGGCGAAAATTGATGGGGCCAACCCGCCCGGAATTGGCCGCGGCGGATACGATCCGGGGGCGCTTCGCAATCGATGTGCAGAAGAACTCGGTCCATGGCGCCGATTCATTGCCCACGGCCTTGACGGAAATTCAATTTTTCTTTGGAGAGGGGGGATGAAAAATTTTCAAATCCGCAGCAAGATTGTCAATGGCGTGGCCATCCTGTATCTGAAGGGTCACCTGGATGCCCATCAGGTGGCCCGTTTTGAAAAAGAGATCGTGCGCCTGATACGCGACAATAATTTTAAAATCGTAATCAACGGCCAGGATCTGAATTATATCACGTCGGCCGGCATGGGAATCATCATGGGCTATATCGACGAGGTGCGGGAAAAAGGCGGTGATATCAAGTTGTGTTCCCTAGCCGAACGTGTCTATGAGACCTTTGACCTGGTCGGTTTCACCGAGATATATGATTTTGTCAGACGAGGCACATCACCACCTTGTTCAATTTTTCCATGGCCGACGCCCAAAAGATCTCCTTGGCCATCGATGAAGCGGTAACGAATGTTATCAAGCATTCCTACGGCAATGACAGCGGCCAGCCGATCACCATCGAATATTTTCTGGCCCCGGGCGGCATCCAAATCCGGATTTTTTACCGCGGCCTGCCCCCGGAGATCGCCGATGAAGAAATCAACATTGGTAAAATGATCAAGAAAAAAAAGAAGGGCGGACTGGGGGTCAAACTGATGAAAACCATCATGGATTCCGTCGTTTATAAAACGGTTGACGGTAAAAATTGCTGCGAAATGGTCAAATGGCAGAAAACGATCTGAAGCAGCTGCAGAAAGAGCTGAAATTCAAAAAACTGCAGCTGAATTCCATTTACGAGCTTTCCTCCGCCATTCACTCTTCATTCGACATCGATCATGTCATGCGCATATTTTTTTCGTCACTCATGGCACCGCTGGGCATTTCGCGCACCTTTTTTTTTGACCGCACCCAGGCGATTTTTCGCAAACGCGGTTTCGTTTTAAGTGAGGAAGAATCGCTGCTCATCAAAAAAAACGCCATGAGGGCACTGGTCGGATCGGCCAGTCTGGAGGTCGAAAACCTGCCTCCGCTTCAGGAAAAATTAAAAACACTACTATTGGCCAAGGGCATTTATTACCTGCTCAACATCTCCGAAAACAAAAGAAAAGTCATTGTTCTCGGCTTAGGCCGCAAGTTCAACCGGCGCGCCCTGGAGCAGGAGGACTGCGAATTCGCCTATATCCTCTCCCGTTTCATGCTCATCGAACTCGACAACATCCATTACCTGGCCCAGATTTTCGAGAAAAAAAAACTGGAACACGAGATGAAGATCGCTCGCGACATCCAGCTCTCGCTGCTGCCGCAAGGCTTGCCGCAGCTGAAGAACTATGATATTTCGGTCATCTATGAAACCATCCGTGAAGTCGGCGGCGATTATTATGATTTTTTTAAAAAGAAGAAAAACATCCAGCCGCTGGTACTGGCCGACGTCGAGGGCAAGGGATTGTCGGCCGCTTTGCTGGCCGCCTCCTGCCAGGCCATTTTCCATTCGTTGAACGAGCTGTACCTGTTCAAGCCGGCCAAGGTCGTCGGCAAGGCCAACGCCATGATCCACGAGATCACCAACGGCAGCCGCTTCATCACCTTGTTCTGGATGCTTCTCGACGATGAAACCCCGGCCTTGACCTATGTCAATGCCGGGCACAACCAGCCGTACCTGATTTCGGGCTCCAAGGTCATCCAGTTGAGCGAAGGCGGCTTCCTGATCGGATTCAGCGCCGCCAGCGCCTACAAACAGCACACCGTTTTCCTGCACTCCGGCGACATCGTTTGCGTGTTCACCGACGGTGTTTTCGAAGTGCAGAATCCCGTCGGCAAGGAGTTCGGCGAAAAAGCCATGGTCGAATATATTCAGCAAAACTCGCGGCAGACGGCCGCGGAATTAAGCAACGGCCTGTACAGGAAAATAAAGAATTTCGCCAATAACACCGATTTCCATGACGATTTTACCATCCTGATCGTCAAGGTGCGCTGAGGGGGACCGATGAACACGGTGGTGCTGGGATTGCAGTGGGGCGATGAGGGCAAGGGCAAAGCCATCGACTACCTGGCCGGATCATTTTCGGTGGTGGTGCGTTTTCAAGGCGGGCACAACGCCGGCCACACCGTGTATTACCAGGGCAAAAAAGTCGTCCTGCACGTGCTGCCTTCGGGAATTTTTTATCCCGACTGTTCGGCGGTGATCGCCAATGGAGTGGTCGTGCAGCCCCTGCAGCTGGTCGAGGAGATCCAGAACTCCCGCGCCCTGGGACTAGAGCTGCACAACCTGGCTTTAAGCGAAAGCGCGCCGCTGATCCTCCCTTTTCACCAGCAGCTGGATGTCGTTTTTGAAGATTCCCGCTATCAGCGCATCGGCACTACCCGGCGCGGTATCGGCCCGGCTTACGAGGACGTGGTCGGCCGCCGCGCTCTGTTCGTTAATGATCTGCTGCGCGAAGACGTGTTCCGCGCCAAGATCGCCCCCCTGGCCGAGTATTACCAGCGTTTGTTCTCGGCTCACGGTCACCCGGCCGCGAACCTGGACGAAGCCATCGACCACTACCTGCAGGCAGGGGCTTTTCTCAAGCCGTTTGTTTGCAATACCACCCGTTTGCTGCAGCAAGCCCTGGCCGCCAAAAAAGACATCCTGTTTGAAGGCGCCCAGGGCACGTTGCTGGATATCAACCTGGGGACTTATCCCTTTGTCACTTCTTCCAACACGACTATCGCCGGCGTATTTTCCGGGACCGGCTTGTCCGCCAAGGCCGTGGAGCGGGTGATCGGCATATCCAAGGCCTACACCACCCGAGTGGGCGAGGGCCCTTTCCCCAGCGAATTGACCGGAGCCAGCGGCCAGAAGCTGCGCGAGCGGGGCAAAGAATACGGGGCGACCACCGGCAGGCCGCGGCGAGTGGGCTGGCTCGACCTGGTGGCGTTGAAATATGCCGTCCAGGTCAACGGCGTGGATTCCCTGTTTTTAACCAAGCTGGACGTCCTGGATGGGATGGCCGAAATCCAGGTGGTGACCGCCTATGAAGGCGCCGGCGGAACCAGCGCCGAGTTCTCCCCGCACGCCGACGCGTTGAGCCAAGTCCGACCCGTTTATCGCACCCTGCCCGGCTGGGAATCAAAACTTGGCGCCGTCGAACGCTTCCGGGACTTGCCCAAGCAGGTTCACGCTTACCTGAATTTCATCGAGGATTTCGTCGGCATTGGCGTGAGCCATGTTTCGCTGGGCGGCGAACGTCGCCAAACCATCGAAATCGGCGTGTGATTCTCGCCGCGCTTAACCGTTGAACCGGTCCAGGGCCGCGAGCAGGAGGCGGGCGGCGCGTTCCAACTTGGGCGCCTCGATGACGTAAGCCAGCCGCACCTCGTTCTTGCCCCGCCCAGGCGTGCTATAGAAGCCTTCGCCCGGAGCAATCATCACCGTTTCGTTTTTTTCGCTGAATTCATTGAGCAGCCAGCGGGCGAACGTTTCGCCGTCGTTGATCGGAAGCTTGGCCATGATATAAAAAGCCCCCTCGGGTTTTTGCAGGATAATGCCCTTGTGCGAGGTCAGGATAGCGAACAGGATATCGCGGCGCTTCTGGTATTCGGCCATCACCTCTTTGAAATAATCGTGCGGCAGCTCGTAGGCGCCGATGGCGCCGATCTGTTCCAGCGTCGGCGGGCACAGGCGCGCCTGGGCGAATTTGCTGATGCCCTTCATCACCTCTTCGTTGCGCGAAATCACGGCCCCGATGCGGGCGCCGCAGGCTGAGTAGCGCTTGGAGATCGAGTCGACTACGATGGCGCGGTCTTCCATCCCTTCGAGCTGCAGAATGCTGAAATGGGTCTTGCCGTCATAGGTGAATTCCTTGTAGACTTCGTCGGCGATGAGATACAGGTCGTGTTTTTTGGCGAAAGCGCCGAGGGCCTTGATCTCGGCCACGCTGTACACCGTGCCGGTGGGATTGTTGGGCGAACAGAGCATAACGGCGCGGGTGCGCGAGCTGACCTTTTTTTCAAATTCCTTGATGTCGGGCAGATGAAAGCCGTCCTCGGCCTTGGTGGTCACCGGCACGATCTTCACGTTGCATAGCGAGGCGTAACCGTTGTAGTTGGTGTAAAAAGGTTCGGGGATGATGATCTCGTCGCCCGGGTCGGCCACGGCGCTGAAGGCGAAGGAGATGGCTTCGCTGCCGCCGGTGGCGATGACGATATTTTTGTTTTCCAGCTTGATCTTGAAAAAAGCGAAATACTTGGCCATGGCCTCCTTGAGGGCTTCGAGGCCGTCGGAGGGACCGTAGGAAAGGACCTTTTCCCCGTAGGCGATGATCTTCTGCATGAACACAGCCGGTGTGTGGATGTCGGGCTGGCCGATGTTGAGGTGGTAGACGGTGGTCCCCCGCTTCTTTGCGGCGTTGGCCAGGGCGGTCAATTTGCGGATCGGGGACTCCTGGATGCTTTGGGCTCTGGCGGATATTTTCACGGCGCCTCCTGAAATATTAGGAAACAAATTATAATATTAATTCATTTTTGAATCAACTTGAAACAATAAGTCGTTGCTGGCTGGGCGAGCCGACCCATTCGCGCTTCATATTGAAAAACCCCGTTACTGGTGCTATGGTTTTCGCGGTAAGCAAATGAAAACGGATAAACCGTGGATCCTGGAGCGTAGCTTGGGCGAATTGCAGGACGAACTGCGCACCGCCGGTTTCCGCGATTACACTGCGTGGCAGGTTTTTCAATGGCTCTATCAAAAGAACAACCAGGACCCCGCCAGCTGGAGCAACATCAACAAGCAGGATCGCGAAAAGTTGTCCGGCCTTTATGACTGCGGCTGCCGGCCCGTGCTGTCCGTTCAGAGCGATGATCAGGGAACACGCAAGTATCTGATTGGCTTGGCCGACGGCCCTGAAGGTCCCCGGCGAGGGGGCCTGAAAATCGAAGCTGTGCTCATCCGCGAGAAGGATCACTACACCTTCTGTCTTTCGACCCAGGTGGGCTGCGCCCTGGCTTGTGGTTTCTGCGCCACCGGGACCATGGGCTTTCGCCGCAACCTGAGAGCCGGCGAGATCCTCTCCCAGATCCTGACGCTGAAAAAGGAACTGGGCGATCCCGGCGCCAAGGTGAACCTGGTCTTCATGGGCATGGGCGAACCGCTGCTCAATTATGACAACCTAAGCCTGGCCTTGCAACGGATCATTTCCCCCGACGGGATGGGCATTCCGCCCCGCCATATCAGCGTGTCCACGGTCGGCATCCTGGAAAACCTGAAAAAATTGGAGCGTAATTTCCCGCAGGTCAAAATCGCTTTTTCGCTGAACGCGCCGAATAACGATTTGCGCGGCCGGTTGATGCCGATTTCGCGGCGCGAAACTCTGGGCAGTCTTCTGACTTATTTCAGGGGGAAAAAGCGCCGCCAGCGCCTGACTTGCGAATATGTTCTGCTGAAAGGCGTCAACGACGCCCCGGCCCAGGCCAGGGAGCTGGTGCGCTTGCTGCACGGCATCCCGGCCAAGATCAACCTCATCCCCTACAATGAAAACCCCTCCTTGCCTTTCCAGCGCCCCGAGGAAGCAACGGTGGAAAAATTCCGCGCCGAGCTTATCCGGCACGGTTTGACCGTCATCACCCGCTGGTCGAAGGGTCAGAGCATCGCTTCGGCCTGCGGCCAGCTGGCCATTCAGCTGGATTGAATTGATTTTTAGTTCCGGACGCGATATAATAAGGCCTCGAAAATCACATGCAATCCAAACTGGAAAAATTGAAAGGTACCTGTGTCGGCATCGCCGGCTGCGGCGGGCTGGGCTCCAACTGCGCCATGGCCCTGG
>JAPKZM010000069.1 GCA_026393775.1 Candidatus Aminicenantota bacterium | reverse complement strand
GACGGCGATTTGGCCAATTTCATCATCTCGGCCAAGAACCAGGTCCCCAAGACTTACCTGCTGAAAATCAAAGGGGAATTAAGCGAAACGACGCAAAAAAAATTGGAGAAGGGGGTATTCCTGGAGGGGGAACGGCTCAATCCCTTCGTGATCGAGCCGGTGAAAGCGACCAGCTCGGGAAATTCCTGGCTGAAGGTGACCATCACCGAGGGCAAGAAGCACATCCTGCGCGACGCCTTCAAATACTCGGGCCATCCGGTGGAAAAGCTCCGGCGCGTCGCCATCGGCAACATCAAGCTGAAAAACCTGCCCCTGGGTGAATGGCGGGAATTAAAGGATTACGAAATCGCCGCCTTTAAAAAACAGTACCGTTTCCCGGAATAACCTGGAGTGCAGCGGGTGGGTAATCTGGTTGTAGCGACATAAGATCTATTTATCCCCCTTAATCCCCCCCTTACCAAGGGGGTGCCGCAGGCGGGGGGATTATATTTAAAAATGGCTTTTATTAGGGATTAAATATTTTTCGTTCATACTTCGATCCCCCTTGAATCCCCCTTTCGTAAGGGGGAATTTTTAATGATTGATATGTTGAAATTGAACCAAAATTATTATTGTTATTCTATTCAAATCAAAGGTCTAACGGGATACGTCAGCGGCGCCGCGGAGCGCAACGGAGCACCGTCGGCTGCAAGCGCTTGTTGGGCGGCACCTTCTACGGGAGGGTTGACGCAATGGCAGTCTCAGCTTTGACTACCATGGACGCATGCTTGCCGAAGTGAAGAGAGAAGGTAAGGGTGTCCCGAGGGATGATTACCACGACCCAGCGATCTTCTTTTACGCCGGCCGCATTTGGTTGCTGCCAATCTCCAGCTGTTCGAAAGCTCGGCTCAAAACGACGATCGCCGGCCATAAGAAAGACTTCTGAGGCCGCGGTGGCGTTGAAGTCCTTGACACTGATGCCGACAAGATCGAGTAGCAAGATAACGTCCTTGGCAGAGTCGAGCACGGTCAGTTTGGTGAACCCATCATCGAACCTCTCGGCCCGCTTCGCGGATCGGATGCGGAGAGTGACATCTCGCGGAGATGTCGCCTGTTCGCTGCTTGCGGTGGAGCCGCAGGCGGCGACCAGCAGCACAACGAGTGCTACGGCCGCTGGGACACTGAGCATCCTCTGCATGATTCTGTCTCCTTCCCTCGTCTAGATGGGCAAACCCATCATTGCGCAACTCCGGTCACATTTATATGGTTCTTATCTCATCACGCGTTACGCGTCACGTGTTACGAATTCTATTTCGCTATCTTGAACTTGCCTTCGACGTGGTCCATCTCCACCTGCTGGTAGTAGGAGTAGCCGGTGCCGGCCGGGATCAGCCGGCCCATGGTCACGTTCTCCTTGATGCCCAGCAAGTGGTCTTCCTTGCCCGCTATGGCGGCATCGGTCAGTATGCGAGTCGTTTCCTGGAAAGCGGCGGCGGAAAGGAAGCTGTCGTTGGCCAGAGCCGCGCGGGAAATGGGCAATAGCGCCGGCTTGGCTTGGGCCGTCTTGCCGCCCGCGGCCTGGACCCGGGCGTTTTCCTCCTCAAATTTCCATTTCTCGATGATCTGATCGGGAATGAAAACGGTGTCGCCGACTTCTTCCACGCGCCGCCACTTGATCATCTGGCGGATAATGATCTCGATGTGCTTGTCGTTGATTTCTACGCCTTGCAGCCGGTAGACGTCCTGGATCTCCTTCAACAGGTATTCGGCCAGCTTCTGCTCGCCCAGGACGGTGAGGATGTCGACCGGGTTCAGCGGGCCGTCCATCAAAGGCGTGCCGGCCGTGATCTTGCTGCCATCCTCGATGATGATATGGGCTCCGCGCGGGATGCTGTGCTCATCGGGCTTGACATTCTTATCCAGTGAACGGATGGTGATTTTCCGGGCGCCTTTCTGCACTTTGCCGTATTCGATGACGCCGTCGATCTGGGCCATCTTGGCCGGGAATTTCGGCTTGCGCGCTTCGAACAATTCGGTGACCCTGGGCAAACCGCCGGTGATATCCTTGGTTTTGGCAAATTCGGAAGGTATCTTGAACAGGACGTCGCCGGCCTTGACTTCGTCGCCGTCCTTGACCGAGATGTGGGCGTTGACCGGCAAATAATACTTCCTTTTGATCTTATTGGTCTCCTTGTCGCGAATGGAAATATTGGGCAGCAGCTCATCACGCAGTTTTTCATTCTTGATGTCGATGACCAGCTGGGTGATCTTGCCGGTTTCCTCGTCGCGGGCGTTGACGAAGGAAATATTTTCCTCCAGGTCCTTCAGCTCCACGATGCCTTCATCATTGGTCAAAAGCGAATTGGCGAAGGGGTCCCATTCCAGCAGCAGGTCACCCTTCTTCACCGCCTGATTGTCCTTGACCAGGATCTTGGAGCCATAGGCGACGGGGTACATGGCCTTTTCCCTTTTCTTGGAATCCAGGATCTGCACGGAGCCGATGCGGTTCATGGCGATGAAGTCGCCGTTCTTGTCCAGGGTGATTTCCAGATTGTTGTACTTGATGATGCCTTCATAACCGGCCTGCAGGTGAGTCTGGCCCTCGTGGCGGCCGATGCCGCCGATGTGGAACGTGCGCATGGTCAACTGGGTGCCCGGCTCGCCGATGGACTGGGCGGCGATGATGCCCACGGCTTCGCCCAACTCGATCAGCTTGCCGGTGGAGAGGTTGCGGCCATAACATTTGCAGCAGACCCCGCTACGGGTTTCGCAGGTCAGGGCGGAGCGGATCTTGGTTTTCATGATGCCGGAGTCGACGATCTCCTTGCCCTTGTATTCATCGATCTCTTCGCCGGCCTTGACGATGACCTTCTCCGGGTTGTCCGGCGAATAGATGTCCTCCAGGGCGATGCGGCCGATCAAGCGGTCGATCAACGGCTCGATCTCCTTGCCGTTCTCGATGATGGCCGAAACTTCGATGCCGTTCAGGGTATGGCAATCCTCTTCCTTGACGATCACCTCGTTGGCGGCGTCGACCAGCTTGCGGGTCAGATAGCCGGCATCGGCGGTTTTCAAGGCCGTATCGGCCAATCCCTTGCGCGCCCCGTGGGTCGAAATGAAATACTGCAGCACCGACAAGCCTTCCTTGAAGTTGGCCGTGATCGGGGTTTCCAATATCTCGCCCGAAGGCTTGGCCATGAGGCCGCGCATCCCCGCCAGCTGTTTCAACTGGTCCTTGCTGCCGCGCGCCCCCGAATCGGACATGACGAAGATGGGATTCATCCCTTCGCCTTCATAACTCATCGTGCGCATCTGAGCGAACATTTTCTCACGGATTTCATCGGTCGCCTTGCTCCAGATCTCGATGATCTTGTTGTGCCGTTCGCCGGCCGTCAAATGGCCGGCCTTGTAATTGCGCTCGATCTTCTCCAATTCCTTTTCGGTCAGGGCGATAATTTCCTGCTTCTCCGGTGGAACCAGCAGGTCGGATATGCTGATGGTGAAGCCGGCCCGGGTGGCATAATCAAAGCCGGCTTCCTTCATCTTGTCCAGGGTCTCCACCGTGGGGCCGAAACCATTATTGAGGTAGATGTAATAGATCAGGTTCTGTATGCCTTTCCTCTTCATCAAGCCGTTGATGAAGGGGATGCCCTTGGGCAGGAGTTCGTTGAAAATGACCCGCCCGGGGGTGGTCACCAACAGATGATTGTCCTCTTTCTTGATCTCGGTGATCGGGCAGTTGACGACATCCTGGGGGTCGAAGGAATAGGTGTCCACGTTCTTGATGGTCCCGATGTATTTTACCCGGATGCGGGCGTTCAAATCGACCTTGTTTTGTTCGTAGGCCTGCAACACGTCCTTGAACGAGGGGAAAATCATGTTTTCGCCTTTCAAGTTGCGCTTGGTAAAGGTCATGTAATAAAAACCCAGGATCATGTCCTGGGTGGGAACGGCCAGGGGCTTGCCGTTGGCGGGAGACAGGATATTGTTCGTGGAGAGCATCAGGATCTTGGCTTCCGCCTGGGCCTCGAGGGAAAGGGGGATGTGCACGGCCATTTGGTCGCCGTCAAAATCGGCGTTGAAAGCCGGACAGACCAGCGGGTGCAGGGTAATGGCGTTGCCCTCGACCAGGTGAGGCCGGAAAGCCTGGATACCCAGTCGGTGCAGCGTGGGGGCGCGGTTGAGCAGCACGGTATGCTCCTTGATCACCTCGTCCAGGGCGTCCCAGATTTCATCACGGTTCTCCTCGACCCAGGTGCGGGCCACCTTCAGCGTGGTCACCATGCCTTTCTTTTCCAGCTTGTTGTAAATGAAGGGTTTGAACAATTCCAGGGCCATTTTCTTCGGCAGACCGCACTCGTCCAGCTTCAGATGGGGATCGACCACGATTACCGAACGCCCGGAATAATCCACGCGCTTGCCCAGCAGATTCTGGCGGAATCGGCCTTGCTTGCCTTTCAAGGCGTCGGAAAGCGATTTCAACGGCCGCTTTTGGGAGCTCATGTAGCTGCGGCTGCGTTTTTGATTATCGAAAAGAGCGTCGGCCGATTCCTGGAGCATGCGTTTCTCGTTCTTGATGATCAGTTCGGGAGCCTTGAGATCCAGGAGCCGCTTCAAGCGATTGTTGCGATTGATGACCCGGCGATAAAGATCATTCAGGTCCGAGGAGGCGAAACGGCCGCCGTCGAGGCGCACCAGGGGGCGAAGATCGGGAGGCATCACCGGCAGGACTCCCAGGACCATCCATTCGGGGCGGTTGCCCGATTTCAGGAAATCCTCCATCAGTTTCAGCCGCCGGGCCATGTTCTTTTTGCGCTGGAAAGATTTTTCCACCCGAATGCGCGATTTCAGGCTGTCAACTTCTTCCTGCAAATCCAGTGCCGACAAAAGTTCGTGCAGCGCCTCGGCCCCCATGCCGGCGCGGAAAGAGTCCTCACCGTACTTGGCGACCAGATCCTGGTGCTCGTCTTCGGATAACACCTGCTTGTACTTCAGGGAAGGCACGTTCTTGGGATCCAGCACGATATAGCTCTCGAAATAAACGATATGCTCCAATTCCTTGGAGCTGATCTCCAGCAGGACGCCAATGCGCGAAGGAATGCCCTTGAAAAACCAGATGTGGGCCACTTTGGAGTTCAGTTCGATATGGGCCATCCGTTCCCGGCGCACGGAAGCCAAGGTGACCTCGACCCCACACTTTTCGCAGACGATGCCCTTGTATTTCAAGCCCTTGTACTTGCCGCACAGGCAGCGGAAATCCTGGGTGGGTCCGAATATTTTTGCGCAGAAAAGCCCGTCGCGCTCGGGCTTGAAGGTACGGTAATTGATGGTCTCCGGCTTGGTGACCTCCCCGTAGGACCAGCTACGGATGATTTCCGGAGAAGCGATGCTCACCTTTACATGGCTGTAGTCTGAGATCTTTATTTCTTTGCCGTCTTTTTTTAATTTTCGCATCCTTGCTCCTTAGGAAATATTGGCGATGTTTTCCTGGACCTTGCTTTCATCGCTGACCTTTTCTTTCTTGACCAGCTCCATGTTCAGAACCAGGCTTTTCAACTCCTTGACCAGGACATTGAACGATTCAGGCAGCCCGGGGTTGAAATCCATGGTCCCCTTGACGATCGCCGAATATATTTCATTCCTGCCGCTGATGTTATCCGACTTGATGGTCAGCATTTCCTGCAGAATGTAAGCCGCCCCGTACGCTTCCAGAGCCCAGACTTCCATCTCGCCGACGCGCTGGCCTCCGAACTGGGCTTTCCCTCCCAGAGGCTGTTGCGTGATCAGCGAATACGGACCGGTCGAGCGCGCGTGGATCTTGTCGTCGACCATGTGTTCGAGCTTCATCATGTACATGTAGCCGACCGTGACCTTGCTTTTGAACGTCTCGCCCGATATGCCGTCGTAAAGAACGACTTTGCCGTCCTCAGGCAATCCGGCTTTCTTCATGTAAGCCTTGACGTCATTTTCCGTGGCCCCGTCAAACACTGGCGTTTCAAAGTAACAGTTCAGTTCCTTGCCGGCCCAGGCCAGGATCATTTCGTATACTTGGCCGACGTTCATGCGCGAAGGAACGCCCAGGGGGTTGAGCACCACGTCCACGTAGCGGCCGTCTTCAAGAAAAGGCATGTCCTCGACCGGGAGAATCTTGGCGACGACGCCCTTGTTGCCGTGGCGGCCGGCCATCTTGTCGCCGACGGAGATGTTGCGGTTGACCGCAATCAGGACCTTGACGATCTTGATGATGCCCGGAGAGAATTCATCTCCCCTTTCCATTTGATCGATCTTTTCCTGTTTTTCCACCTTCAGGGCATCGATATGCAGTCGCACCTTTTTTTCCACTTCGCCAATCAGGTTCCTGGCGTCGTCGGCGATGCATTTTTTTACTTCCTTGAGGAACGAATCGTTCATTTTTTCAAGGTCTTTGAAGGGAATGGCATGCCCTTTTTCAAATTTCTTCTTATCGAAGCTGAAATCCTTGAGCAACTTTTCTTTCTTCAGCAACTTGCCGATCTTCTGGAATTTCTCGGCCGTCAAGATCTTTTTTTCATCGTTGAAATTCCTGTCCAGCTTGGCGACTTCGATCTGGTCAATCTCGATTGCGCGCTTGTCCTTGGTGAGCCCGCGGCGGGTGAACACCTTGACGTTGATCACCGTCCCCTCGACTCCCGGGGGGCAGTAAAGGGAAGAGTCCTTGATTTCGGAGGCCTGCTCGCCGAAAATGGCCCGTAGCAGTTTCTCTTCGGGAGAGAGCTGCGTTTCCCCCTTCGGCGACACTTTGCCGACCAGGATCTCGCCCGGCTTGACCTTGGCGCCGATACGTACGATTCCGCTCTCATCGAGGTTTTTCATGGCGGCTTCCGAAACGCTCGGAATGTCGCAGGTGATCTCTTCGGGGCCCAGCTTGGTCTCCCGGGCCTCGATCGTTTCCTCGACGATATAGATGGAATTGAAAGCCGAATTCTTGACGAGTCGTTCGCTCAAGATGATGGCGTCTTCGTAGTTGTACCCGCGCCAGGGGACGAATGCGGCCAGGACATTCCGGCCCATGGCCAGCTCGCCCTTGTCGGAAGCGGGGCCGTCGCACAGGATCTGCCCTTTTTCCACCCGCTCGCCCACCCGGACCAGCGGTTTTTGGTTGATGATGGTGTTCTGGTTGGAGCGCCGGAACTTCTGCAGCTCGTACAAGTCGGCCCGGATCTCGGAAAAATCAAGGTCGTCGGCATCATCGGAATCGACCCGGACGATGATGCGCTCTGCGTCGGCGTTCATCACCACGCCGGAACGCCGGCAAACGATCACCATGCCGGAGTCCTTGATCAGCCTGTATTCCATGCCGGTGCCGACGATGCAGGTTTGGGGGTTGATCAGCGGGACGGCCTGGCGCTGCATGTTGGACCCCATCAGGGCGCGGTTGGCGTCGTCATTTTCCAGGAATGGGATTAAAGCCGCCGAAATGGAAACGATCTGCTTGGGCGAAATGTCCATGAAATTGACTTCGAGCGGATCGACCAGAATGGTTTCTCCGGCCTTGCGCGCGTCGATCTTCTTGGCGAGTAGACGGTTGTTCTTGTCCAGTTCGGAGTTGGCCTGGGCGATGGCGAACTCTTCCTCTTCCCAGGCGCTCAGATAGAAGGGATGGTACTTGATCAGCGGCACCTTTTTACCCGCCTTTTCCAAGCGCGCCATTTCCGCGCGGATCTCGTCCTCGCGCACGATGTCATGATAGGCGAATTTCGCATCGCCGGCGTACTCGACGCGGAAATAGTTGACCACCTGGCCGTTTTCCACCTTGCGGTACGGGGTTTCAATGAAACCGTAGTCATTGACCCGGGCGTAGGTGGTCAACGAGGAGATCAAGCCGATATTCGGTCCTTCCGGAGTTTCGATGGGGCAGATGCGGCCGTAATGGGACGAATGCACGTCACGGACCTCGAATCCGGCCCGGTCGCGGTTCAAACCGCCAGGGCCCAAGGCGGAAATACGGCGTTTATGGGTGGTTTCGGCCAGGGCGTTGGTTTGATCCATGAACTGCGACAGCTGCGAGGTGCCGAAAAATTCCTTCAGGGCGGCGAAGACAGGTTTGGTATTGAGCAGCTCGCGCGGAAGCATGACGGTGATGTCGGGGGCGTTGGTGATCCGCTCGCGGATGATCTTTTCCAGTCGCATCAAGCCGATGCGGAAACCGTTTTCCACCAGCTCGCCGACGGCGCGGATGCGACGGTTGGCCAGATGGTCAATGTCGTCGACGCGCATGGTGCCAGTCCGGTCATACTTCAGCTTTAGGAAATAGCGGACGATCTGCACCATGTCCTCCAGGGTGAGGGTGAAGACTTCCGGGTTGTAATCCTTTTTAAAGCCCAGCTTGATGTTCAGCTTCATGCGGCCGACGGAGGACAGGTCGTAGCGCCGGGGGTCAAAAATCATGTTTTCAAAAAACTTCCTGGAACCCTCTAGGGTGACCGGTTCTCCAGGGCGCAGCTTCTTGAATACTTCGATGAAGGCGTCGCCCTGGTTCTTGGAAACCTTGTCTTCCAGTTCGCTCTCCGACTTGATGGCGACCTTATCGGTAATTTCAACATCCTTTTTCTTCTTGTCCTTGCGCAGCGTGTAGGCCAGCATCGGGCCCAATTCCTCTTCCTCGCTTTCCGGGAAAAAAACCTTGAATTCACATTCCAGCTTGCGCAGTTTCTTAATCTGGGCGGTGCCGATCCCTTCGTTGAGCTTCAGCACGTTCTCCAGGTCCTGGGCCGCGTAGATGTCCTCGAAAAGTTCGATATCCACCGGCACATAGTCGATTCCGAGCCGTTCAAAATCCTTGATATGCCGGATCATCAACTTGGTGCCGGCGGGCAGGACCTCGTTGCCCTTGGCATCGCAAACGGGATTGGTCAGCTTGTTGTCCTTCAGGAAACGGGAATTTTGGAAATAAAAAATTCCGTTCTGCACTTTGGCCGGAACGATCGTGTAGAAGCGTTTCAGGATCTCCGCGTCGTCGGCCAGGCCCATGGCCTTCAAAAAAGTCGTGATATTGATGCGTTTGGTCTTTTTATCCAGGCGGACCTGCAGCAGGTTCAGTTTCTCTTCCAGCTCGATCCACGCTCCGCGAGCCGGTATGATTTTAGCCGTGAATTCGCCGCGCGATTTCCCCGGCATGAAGTATACTCCCGGAGAACGCTGCAGCTGGGAAACCACCACCCGTTCGGTGCCGTTGATGATGAAGGTTCCTTTTTCTGTCATGAAGGGGATCTCGCCGAAAAAGATCTCCTGCTCCTTGACATCACGGATCACCTTATCGCCTTTCTTGTCTTCGCCGTACAGGGCCAGGCGCAACTTGACCTTCAACGGGATCGAATAATCAAATCCCTTGTCCAGGCACTCCTCGGGGGTATTGTTGATCTTCAGCCGCACGCGGTCGCCGCACAAATCGCAGGTCTTGTAAATGACCGTTCCCTTCTCGTGACATTCGCTGCAGACGGAATTCTTGCCGGTTTCATTTTCCGCCGATAAAACGCCCCCGCAATGAGTGCATACTGGCATCGAATTTTCGATCCCCTGCAGGGCGCCGCACTTGCACATCCATTCGCCCAGTGAATAGGAGACGAAATCCAAGATCGCTGTTTCCTTAAAATCGGAGATGGGGAAAATGGATTTGAAAGCTGCTTGGATGCCGATGCTCTTGCGGTTCTCCGGCAACTGACCGATCTGCAAAAAAGTCTTGTACGATTTTTTCTGGATTTCAAGCAGGTCAGGAACTTCAATGGGGCTGGAAATTTTAGAGAAACTTACCCTTTGAACATACTTGTTAGTTGATTGCATACCAATCCTTTAATTTTTTTATTTTTCAAAGGTCAATAAAAAAATCATTTACTTGACTTCGATCTCGGCTCCTACTTCGGCGAACTTTTTCTTGATCGTCTCCGCTTCTTCCTTGGAAACGCCTTTCTTGACGGAAGCGGGGGCTTTATCCACGACATCCTTGGCTTCTTTCAAACCCAGGTCGGTGACTTCGCGAACCACTTTGATGACGTTGATCTTCTTGTCGCCCACGCTCTTCAGGATAACCTCGAAGTCGGTCTTCTCCTCCGCCTGGCCAGCATCCGCCGCCGCCGCGGGTGCGGCAGCGCCGGCGGCCATAGCCGCCATTTCCGCCTTGATTCCGTACCGGTTTTCAAACTCTTTGATATAATCGGCAAGTTCCAGTACCGTCAGATTATCCAAATGCTTGAAAAAATCTTCCTTCTTGACTTCAGCCATTATATTTGTCCTCCTTTTTCTTTTTTAGCTTGCAAATTTTTCAGCAAAACTAGCATGTGGGTCAGCGGCGCCGCAAGCGCCGAACCGAAACGCCGCAGCGGCATGCCGATGGAAAAAACCAGCTGGGCCAGCATCTGTTCCTTGCCCGGCAGCTTGGCCACTTCGCTGATCTGCACGGGACTGACCAGTTTTCTTTCGATGAACCCGGATTTGATCTTGATTTTTTTGCTCTCTTTTTCAAATTCGACCAGGGCCTTGGCCGTTTCGACGAATTTTTCATTGCTGTAGGCGACGGCGATCGGTCCGTTAAAAAGGTCGCGGCCGATGGGCATTTTTTCCTTTTCAAAAAACTTGATCGCCAGCCTGTTCTTGATCACCTTGACGTTGGCGCCCAGTTTCTTGATCCGGTTGCGTAAGCTGCCCATCTCGGAAACCTTGAGCCCGCGGTAATCGAACAGGTAAACGCCGTTGCAATTAAAAATATCGGCCAGTTCCTCCACGGTTTTTTTCTTTTTTTCGAGTATCTGTGAGCTTGCCATGACGTTCTCCTTTGCCTAGCCTTCCAATTCCTGGATGTTGATCTTGATCGACGGGCTCATGGTGGAAGAGATGTAAACGCTCTTGACGTACTTCCCTTTCAGGGTGGCCGGCCGCA
The DNA here is from genome assembly GCA_026393775.1 of Candidatus Aminicenantota bacterium. Taxonomy (GTDB): domain Bacteria; phylum Acidobacteriota; class Aminicenantia; order UBA2199; family UBA2199; genus UBA2199. Next base: position 2,183 of record JAPKZM010000069.1, on the reverse strand, counting down.
CTTTCAATATGGCGCCGATGAACGCCTTGGAATTCTCGACGATCTTTTCGCTGTCGAAGGAAAGCTTGGCGATGCTGGAATTGATGATCCCGCTCTTGTCGACGCGGAACTCCACCCGGCCCTTCTTGATATCGGACACGGCTTCCTTGACGTTGAAGGTCACGGTTCCCGCCTTCGGGCTGGGCATCAATCCCTTCGTGCCGAGCGATTTTCCCAGCTTACCGACGCTCTTCATCATGTCGGGGGTGGAAATGACCACGTCGTAGTCGAACCAGTTCTCCTTCTGGATTTTCTCGACGATTTCCTCGCCGCCGACGAAATCGGCCCCCGCCTCGCTGGCTTCCTTCTGCTTTTCACCGGAAGCGATGACCAGCACACGCTTGACCTTGCCAGTTCCATGGGGCAGAACGACGGTCCCGCGCACCATCTGCTCGGGATATTTGGGATCGACCGATAGCCGGATTGAGGCGTCCACCGATTCATCGAATTTGGAGGCCTTGATCTCTTTCAACAAGGCCACCGCGTCCTTCAGGACATATTCGCGCGCTTCTATTTTTTCCTTGGCCGTGAGGTATGCTTTTCCTCGTTTAGACATTTTTGACCTCCAGACCCAGGCTGCGGGCCGAACCCTCGATGATCTTGATGGCCTGCTGCAGGTCGGTGGTGTTGAGGTCTTCCAGCTTGGCCTTGGCGATCTCTTCCACCTGCTTGTGGGTCACCTTGCCCACCTTGTTTTTATTGGGCTCTCCGGAGCCCTTCATGATGCCGGCGGCTTTCTTGAGCAGGTAGGAGGCCGGCGGAGTTTTCATCTTCAGGGTGAAGGTCTTGTCGGCGTGAACCATGATATCCACGGGGATGATCATGTCCTCCTCCATCTTGGCTGTCAGCTTGTTGAATTGAGTGACGAACTCCATGATATTCAAACCATGCTGGCTCAGCGCCGGGCCGACCGGCGGGGCGGGAGTCGCCTTTCCGGCCGGAAGTTGCAGCCTGAATATTTTCACGACCGCTTTGATTTTTGGACTTGCCATGGGCATTTCTCCTAAATTTTTTCAACCTGCAAATAATCCAAATCGACTGGGGTGGCCCGGCCAAAAATGGTCACGATCACCTTCAGCAGGTTTTTTTCCTCGTTGACCGCGTCCACGATGCCGTTGAAGTTGATGAACGGTCCGTCGATGATCTTCACCGCTTCGCCGACATCGAAATGATACCTAGGCTTGGGAGTTTCCTGGGTGGTTTCAATATGCTTCAAGATGGTGGCCACTTCCTTGGCCGAGAGGGGTTTTGGCTTTTTGCCCGCCCCGACAAAACCGGTAACCTTCGGGGTGTTGCGCACGAAATACCAGTTCTTGTCGTTCATTTCCATGTTCACCAGGATATAGCCGGGAAAGGATCGCTTCTCACTGACCACTTTTTTGCCGCTTTTGATCTCGACGACGTTTTCCTTGGGGATGACGATTTCACCGATCTGGCTCTGCATCGAATACTTGTTGATTTTTTCGTTCATCGCCTTGACCACGAATTCTTCCGCTCCGGAAAAAACGTGAATAATGTACCAATCCATGAGCTTCCCGGTTTCCTATTTAAAAACGTAGGCGATCTGGTTGAAGATGTGTGCAAAAATGAAATCGACCCCGAAAAGGTAGACTCCAAAAAACAGGGAAATGACCAGAACCGCGACCGTGGTCTTGATCAAATCGTTCCGGTTGGGCCAAGTAACCTTTTTCAACTCGCCCCTGACCTCTCTTAGGTAAGCGCCCATGCGTTTGAATATATTTTTTTCTTTTTCCATGTTGAAATGAAGGTCAGAAGGGACTCGAACCCCCAACCCCCGGTTTTGGAGACCGGTGCTCTACCATTGAGCTACTGACCTATTTGACCTCCTTGTGCAGGGTATGCTTGCGGCAACGCGGGCAATATTTATTGAAATTCATCTTGTCAGCCGTGTTCTGCTTGTTTTTATAGGTCGAGTAATTCTTTTCGGAGCATGCGGAACACTTCATCCCGACTTGGACTCTCTTGTCGCTCTTGGCCATAGCTTACTCGATGATGTCGGTCACGCTGCCGGCGCCGACCGTGCGGCCGCCTTCGCGGATGGCGAACTTCAGCCCTTTCTCCATGGCGATCGGCATGATCAGCTCGATCTCCAGGTTGGCGTTGTCCCCGGGCATGACCATCTC
>JAPKZM010000175.1 GCA_026393775.1 Candidatus Aminicenantota bacterium | reverse complement strand
CGTTATGCGTGGCAATGATATAATCGCTATAGGAAAGGGAAAGGTTATTGAGGACCGAGATAGGCCTGGATTGATATGAAGCGTTGCAGTCGATCAGAACGGCTTTATTGTTCGGCGTAACGATCAGTGTGCAGTCCCCCTGCCCCACGTCCAGGAAATATATTTTCAGGTTGCCGGCGCCAAAGAGCGGCGCGGCCAGCCCGCACAGGGAAAGGCAAAGCAGCAGAATTATGATCTTTTTCATGGTCGCTCCTTTATTTATTAAAATTCCGCGCTCTTGGGGGTGCGCGGGTAGGGGATGACGTCGCGGATATTTTCCATGCCGGTCAGGTACATGACCGCCCGTTCGAAGCCCAGCCCGAAACCGGCGTGCGGGGCGCCGCCGAAACGGCGCAGGTCGAGGTACCATTGGTAATCCGACTCCTTGAGCCCCATCTCGGCGATCCTCGCTTTGAGCACATCGTGCCTCTCTTCGCGCTGGCTGCCGCCGATGATTTCGCCGACTTCGGGGACCAACAGATCCATGGCGGCCACAGTGCGGCCGTCGTCGTTGACGCGCATGTAGAATGCCTTGATCGCTTTGGGGTAATCGGTCACGAAGACCGGTTTCTTGAATACCTTTTCGGTCAGGTAGCGCTCGTGCTCGGTTTGCAGATCTCCGCCCCATTGGATCGGGAAATTGAAAGTAAGATCCGCTTTCTCCAGGAGCTGGATAGCCTGGCTGTAGCTGACGTGCTCGAACTTGGAGTCCAGCACCAGCTGGAGCCGTTGCAGCAATGACGTGTCGATGAAGCGGTTGAAGAATTCCATCTCCTGGGGCGCCTGTTCCAGCACGAAGCGGATGACGTACTTCAGCATGTCTTCGGCAAGGGCCATATTGTCGGCCAGGTCGGCGAAAGCGATTTCCGGCTCGATCATCCAGAACTCGGAAGCGTGGCGCTGGGTGTTGGAGTTTTCGGCGCGGAAGGTCGGGCCGAAGGTATAGACCCGGTTGAAGGCCAGGCAGAAGCCCTCGACGTTCAGCTGGCCGCTGACGGTCAGGTTGGTCTCGCGGCCAAAGAAATCCTGATTGAAATCAATCTCCCCCTGTGCGTCGCGGGGCGGGTTCTTGGCGTCCAGGGTGGTAACGCGGAACATCTGCCCCGCCCCTTCGGCGTCGCTGGCGGTGATGATCGGCGTGTGCACGTAGACAAAACCCCTTTCATGGAAAAACTTGTGGATGGCGTAGGCCACCAGGCTGCGCACGCGGAAGACGGCCATGAAGGTGTTGGCGCGCGGGCGCAGGTGGGGGATGGTGCGCAGGAATTCGAAGGAATGACGCTTTTTCTGCAGCGGGTACTCCAGGCTGGCAAGGCCGATCGGCTCGATCGCCGTGGCTTTCAGCTCGAACGGCTGCCCCGCCGCCGGCGAGGGCAGCAGTTTGCCCCTGACTTTCAGGGCCGAGCCGACTGGGAATTTGTTGGCGGCGCTGAAATTGGCCAGGTCCTCGCTGTAAACGACCTGCAAATTCTTAAAACATGAGCCGTCGTTCAGTTCGATGAAAGCGAAATTTTTAGAAAGGCGCTGGGTGCGAATCCAGCCGCGAACCTCCAGTTCGGTTTCCAGCAGCGGCGCCGGGTCGGCGAAGATTTCCTTGATCGTGATCCAACTCATGACCTCACCTCGATAAAAACCAATTGTAGCGCAAAATCGTGTCCCGGGCAAATCGTTTCCCGTCTCTTCGCCGTCGCTGGCTTGGAACGCGATCCTAGGCGCCGCGCCGCAATTCGTCCAGATGGACGCAAACGGCCGCGGCCAGCCCGGCCAGGTCATAACCCCCTTCCAGCACCGAAACTAGGCGGCCTTTTCCGGAAAACGCCGCGACGGCCAGCATGATGCGGGTCAACTCGCGGAAGTCGTTATCGTCCACTTGGAAGCCGCCCAGAGGATCGTTTTTACGGGAATCAAAGCCGGCGGAAATTAGGGTGAACTCGGGCCTGAAGGCGCGGGCGGCGGGAAGGAGCGTATCGCGGAAAGCGCCGACGATCTCGCGGTTGCCGGCGCCGTGCCAAAACGGGCGGTTGATGATGAGCCCTGCGGCCTTGTCCAGTCCCTTCTCCGCCGGGCTTCCGGTTCCCGGATAGTGCGGGAAAAGGTGGGTGCTGAAAAATAGCACTGAACCGTCCTGGTAGAACACATCCTGGGTGCCATTGCCGTGATGGACATCGAA
>JAPKZM010000250.1 GCA_026393775.1 Candidatus Aminicenantota bacterium | reverse complement strand
GCCCGTTCAAGGCCGGGCTCTACCAGAACTGGGGGCACAACATGTCCGAGGGCTGGCTGCGCTATGTCTTCGATGAGTACAGGATCCCCTACGAAACGGTTCATCCCCAGGATGTCGCCAAAAAGAATTTTGCGGCTAAATACGACCTGCTGGTCTTTGCCGGCGCCTCGGAAAGCGAGATCGAAAGCGGCAAGCCGCCCAAAAAATGGGAAAAATGGGAAACCCCGGCTCCGCCGGAATTTTCGGGCGGCATCGGAGAAAAAGGGGAAAAACTTCTCAAGGAAATGGTCAAAGGCGGCAAAACCCTGATTTTCATGGAAGATTCGTGCAATTACGCCATCAATAAGTTCAAAATGCCGGTGACCAATATCATGGAGGACAACAGCAAGGTGACTTGCCCGGGCTCCTATCTGCGCGTGGAAGTGAAAGACTCGGAATTGACGGCGGGCATGGACAGCAGCGCGGCCGTTTTCTTCAATTCCACCCCGACTTTCGAGACCTCGTTACCGCGGGCGGCCGATGAAACCCGCTATACTCCGCTTGTTTTCGGCGATCGCGACCTGCTCCTCTCTGGCTGGCTCGAAGGAGAAAAGGAATTGCTGCGCAAGTCGCTTCTGCTCGACTTCAGAAAGGGCAAGGGTCGGATCATCCTGATCGGCCCCGACCTCATCCACCGCACTCACAGCGAGGGCACCTACAAGATCATGTTCAATGCCCTGCTCGGAGCCGCCGAGTCGAAATAACCCTAAAACGGCCTGCTGCCGGTTTATTCGGGAAGTTTTTCGTGGCGCCGTCAGATATTCCAGTCAGTCAACCCAGGAGCTTTTCACGGCGCCGGCGACTGATCACGTCGCGGCGTGCGCGATGATGGGAGATCGCCCGACGATGGACCTCGTCGCGAATATTTTGGAAGAGAAATTTGGCCGCTGAACCGGGGGCAAGGACCAGGGAAGATCCGTCTTCCATGAAAAGCCGCTCCTCGCCCTTGGCCATGGCCAGCAAGTCGCAACTCAGCCCTAGTTTTTTCTTGACCTGCCGGGCTGCGGTCATTTGCGGCCGGCCGCCGTCGATCAGCAGCAAGTCAGGTTGCTCCCGCCATGATTTCAATCGGTTCTTTTCTGCTTTGGAATCATCCGGCGGGTCAACCCTCAGGTGTTGTTCTGATTCATTGCCGAAGCGCCTCGCCAAGACCTCCTTCAGAGCCTCGGTGTCGCCGGCAGCGGCGCCGCGGATGATGTAACTCCGGTAGGAGCGCTTTTCGGGCCGGCCGTTTTTGAAGACCACCTGCGCGCCGACGCGGTTCTTTTCTCCCAGATGGGAAATATCGTAGCCTTCGATGTGGGCCGGGAAATTCCGCAGGCCCAGTTGCTGCCTGATCGTCTCCGCCAACAAGCGATAATCGTTTTTTTGAATGAACAGGGCCAGGTTTTGCAAGGCCAGATCCAGGATGCTTTTCTTGCGGCCCTGGCGGACGGTATGGATGCGCACCCGACGGCCGGCCTGGGCGGAAAACAGTCTCTCCAGGGCTTGCGCCTGCTCCGGGAGCTTGGCCACGATGATTTCCCCCGGCAGCGGCCGGCGCTGGTAAAAATCAAGCAGGAACCCCTTCAGGACTTCATCCTCGCCGCTGTCGATCGTCGGCAGATTGAAATACTCGCTTTTGCGGACCTGGCCGCGGACGACGGCGAAATAGGCGAAGAACGCCTCTTCACCCAGGCAGCTGCAAGCCAGGATATCCCAATCGACGCGGGCACGGGTCGAAATGCAGGAGTGGGGCGAAAAACTTTCCATCAACTCCAGGTCTTGCTTTATTTTTTGCGCATGTTCGAAATCCAACTTCTTCGAATAACGGCGCATCCGCTGCACCAGCGTGGCCGCGACCTTTTGTTTCCGTCCCTTCAAAAAATCCACGGCATCCCGCACCTGCCGGCGGTAGAGGAGCGGATCGATCCTGCCGGCACAGGGTGCCGAGCAGCGATCGATATGGAAATACAGGCAGGGGACGCCTTTGTTGAAGGCGGAGTTGGCGCAGGAGCGAAGGCGAAAAAGGCGGGTAACCGCATCGATCAGGTCCCTGGTCTTCTGGGAACTGGCCAGCGGGCCCAGGCCGTAATTGCCGGCAGCGACACGTCGGGAATAGTAGATCCCGGGAAAATCCTCATTCAGCGTGACCTCGATGAACGGAAAGCTCTTATCGTCCTTGAGCCGGATATTGAACGGGGGCTGATAGGTGTGCACCAGGTTCGCTTCCAGGAGCAGAGCATCATCCTCGGCGGCGGTGACGACATAATCCAAGTCGGCCGCCCGCTGCAGCAGGTTCTGCAGAATCAGGCGCTGGGATTTTTTGGCGTACTTGGATTTGGCATAGTCGCCGACCAGGCGCTGGAAAAAGGAGAGCGCCGAATCCAAGTCCTCCATGGCCAGGTAGGTTTTGCCGGTGTAATAAAAAAGTTTGTCGTTCTTCGCAAAATCAGGGTATTCGTCCATGACCTGCTTGAAGCGGGCGATGGCTCCGGGGAAAGACTTCATGACATAGTTGTAATAACCGATCAGGTAGTAATGGCTGGCCAGGTTCTGGCGGCACTCATTGATTTTTTTCTTGGCTTCCTCGGCTTCACTCGTCCCCGGATACTGCTGAATCACCCCTTCAAAGGCCTTGATGGCGGAAAAAGTGCTGGTCTGATCGCGTTCCGGCTTTCTGATTTGCTTGTAATAGCACATACCGATCTGGTTCCTGGCATACACCGCGTCGGGAGAATACGGGTAAAGGCTCGCGTATTCTTGGTATTCGGCGGCGGCCATGATCAATGAAGCCGAATCATTTTCTTTGAAATACGAGTCGGCAATTCCCAGCTTGCCCTTGCTGGCATAGGCCGAATCCGGATACAATTGCATGATCTCCTTGAAAAGCAGGCGCGCTTTCTCGGGGTCTTTGCCAATGTATTTAATGGCATTCTCGTACATGATCTTATCCGAACCCTTTTCAGAGGGATCGATCGTAATGCTTTTTTTGGATCTGCAGCCCGGGGCAATCAGCAGTATCAAAAGCAAGGCCGGGACAAATAATTTTTTCATTTTTGACTCCATTGCAGCCGCTTTAATAATTGGCCAATTTTTTCTTCTATGTTTTCGGCATTAAACAAATGTGTTCCAATCACGAACAGATCGGCTCCCGCCTCCTTGAGCAGCGAGACGTTTTCCGCGCTGATGCCGCCGTCCACCTGCAGGAGGCAGGGGCTTTGCTGGCTGCGCAGCTGCCGCTTCAGTTGGCGAACCCGTTCCAGAGTGGCCATGATGAACCTCTGGCCTCCGTATCCGGGAAAAACGCTCATCAAAAGAGATTCGATGAAACGCGGTACCATCCTGGCCGGATTGCTGACCATCAGATGGGCGTCCAGGCGGAAAGAAAATTTTTCCTTGAGGGCCCGGGCGATCGCCGGTCCAAAGGAAATGTTGTCGACGAAATGCCCGTCCATGATATCCAGATGGATGAAATCAATGCGATTTGCCGCGAACGCGCTCAGCTTGGCATGCAAATCGAAAAAATTCGTGGATAGGATGGAAGGGAAAATGGGGTTCATTTGCTGACCTGAATGCCGATCAAGTTCTTGGCACTGATTTCGAAGCCGGGCGAAGGGAATTGCTTTAGGATGATTCCCGGCTTCAGTCCGAAATAGGTGATTTCTTCAATTTTTGAGATCTTCAATCCCTCGCTCTCGAAAAAAACAAGCACCCGATCCGCCGGCTTGCCGATCAGGTCGGGCATGATGAAAGAAAGGCTTTCCGCGCCCTTGGAGACCAACAGGTCGATGGCGAAGCCCTCCGCTACCCGGCTGGCCGCCGGGAGCGACTGGCCGATCACGCAGTCCAACGGCATCTCGAAGCTGGAGACAAAAGCGGTATGGCCTTTTTTCAGCTTGCTGTTTTTGAGCAGGGCGTCGCACTCCTTCTGGTTCATGGCGATCAGCTCGGGAACAACGGTCTGTCCGACCTCGGAAGCCACGAAAATCTTCAGTACCGATTTTTCTTTGACGCCGGAATCGGGAGCCGGGAACTGGTTGACAACGGTATTGGGCGTGTAGGCCGAGCCGAAATCGCCGATGACCTTCTTGAGGATGATGCCTTTTTTCGCGGCGATGGTATAGGCCTCGGCCAGCGTCTTGCCGATCAGGTCGGGAGCGTTGATTTCATCGCCCTTGACCAGCAGGCTGACGGTAAAATACACGGAGAGAAAAAAAACCAGGAAATAGGAAAAGATGATCCCCGCGACTTTCCCGATCAGTACCACTTTCTTGTTCATCAGGCTTTAAATTTAGCATATCGAGGCCCGAATTGCAATCGGGACGGCCGGGCCGCGGTCAACGCCTAATGCTTCACCGGCCCGTGCGCTCTTCCCCGCTCAGGGACGAAAAAGCGCTGGCATGGGCGGGAGCGGCACCACGGTCGAAACGCCGCTGCCGCACGGCAAAGGAGAACTTACGGATTGTTTCCCCCTTCGCATCCGATGCCTGGAATGACTGCCTGGTAAAACATGAGATACCCCTGGTTAGCTGTCCTGACCACCGTCGGAAAGCCCAACACGCACGATTCCATGGCCGATGCCGTGCCCAGCGCCAGCCGCTCGCCGGCTTCCAGCGTCCATACGCTCCATGGAGCCGCATCGGATCGGAACGACCTGATGGCGAGACCGCCGGCGCCGAGAACGTACGCCCGGTAGGCCCCGGGCGTATCCGTGACCGCTATCTCATGGGTGACGTACATATCGGAGAAAGACCCCAGATTCGTGAAGGTGTTCCCGCCATCCGTCGACAGGGCATGCCCGCACGCTCCGCCCGTGAAAATCTGCCAGTTCGCGTCGCTGAAGCGGTAGTTTTCCGGATCGAAGACTCCATCGACAGGACAGGCATCGGGATCGTATCGCAGGCCCTGGAAGGCATAGGTGAAACCGCCGTCCTTGGAGAGGAAGGAGTATATCCGGGGTTTCGGATCGTTCCCGATCCACATGGTCCCGAAAAGGGAAAGCTCCCCGCTGGGCATGAGCACGACGTTCGGATCAACGGCCCGGCCCAGATTTCCTGGAATGCCGGTAAAAGTGACATTCTTGAAGACCCAGCCGGACCCGTTGTCATCGGAAACCCCGACGGCGATCTCGTCGACGTTGTGCTCGGCGCCTTCATAGTATTTGCACCCGGCCACAAAGTACAGGAGTATCCTCCCGCTGGCGAGCACCACCGCATCGGGTACGCCCACGCGATCGATGACCAGGGCCTGCTTCGGATCGGCCAGGCGTTGGAAGTCGATACCGTTGGCGGAGCTCGCGATGAGGACGCGGCTCTGAGCCGGCGGGATGCTCGGACCTTGCGGAGCGCCCCAGCACGGCGTGAAGTCGCTGGTCAGGACACCCCTGTCACCATTGTCGCCGTTGTCATTCCCGCCGCTGCATCCCGGCATGAGGATCAGCATGATGAATGCAAACAGCATCCCCCCGAACCCAAAAGGGAAATTAATTTTTCTCATGCCTTGATTCTAAGAAACTTATAGAGAAGATTCAAGGTTGGATCTGGAAAGTCAAGTCCCGCTCAGGATTGTTGACGTTGGCGCAGCAGCCTTTCCACCTTGGAATAGACGCAGCCACAGTAATCCTGGTGCTTGACCCCGAGTGCCTTCCCCTGCTGGCGGCCGATGAGAAAACCATCTTTCTTTTTGAAGTTCTCCGGGAGAAAGGCGACCCCGTATTTTTCAGCCAGGGCGATTCCCTGCGCGTTGATCTGCGCCGTCACTTTGGAAGGACTGATCGACAGCGTCGAGGCCACCGAATCAAAACCATGCTCATGGGCATATTGAAAAGCCTTTTCCAGCCTGAACCTGAAACACACCGGGCAGCGCGCCCCGCGTTCGACTTCCCGTTCCAGGCCGCGGATCGCGGTAAACCAGCCGAGCGGCTCAAAGGGCAGGTAAATCACCGGCCAGGCGAACCTTTCGGCGAGCTTAACCAATTCCAGGCGGCGGAATTCGAATTCCCCGAACGGCTGGATATTGGGATTGTAAAAAAAGCCGCTGAGTTCAAATTCCGTCTGCAGCTTCTGCCAGACATAAATGGCGCACGGGCCGCAGCAAATATGCAGCAAGAGTTTTTTTTTCACCAGCCGTGTACCCTTTTCACTTCATGCATCAGGATGCAGGCGCTGACGGCGACGTTGAGCGAATCGATGCTCTCCGCTTGCTCCAGGCGGATGAGAGGAAAGCGCGCCAGCAATCCCTGCGCCAATCCCTGACCCTCGTTCCCGAAAAAAACCAGGCAGGGGAATTTCATGCCCGCGACGGTGAGTGGTTTGCCGGTGGCGTGCGAGCCGGTCAGATAGACGTGCACCTTCTGTGCCTGGGCCCTGGCGAGCAGTTCCTCCAGGCTGGGGAAAACCTGGAAGGGAACGTCGAGAATGGCCGTCTGGGCAGCGCGGACCACCTTGGGGTGGTTGGTGCGCACGCTGGCGCCGGCCATGACCAGGGCGGAGACGCCGAAAGCGGCTGCGCAGCGGAAAACCACCCCTAGGTTCGCCGGGTCCTGGACAGAGTCGAAAGCAAAGACAATCTTCTGCCCTTTGAGATCGATCTCCCAAACCGGCATCTCCAGAACGGCAATGATCTCCGGGGGGGTTTTCAACTCCGAGATTTTTTCCAACACCGGACGGCTGACCCGCCAATGCTCAACGACCGTTGCCGAAATTTCCGGCAGCCGCCTTTCCATCTCGGGGCTGAATATCAGCGTGCTCACCGTGAGCGCACGGGACAGAATATCACCAACCAATTTTTCACCCTCAAAAAAAATAAGCTTTTCCCTGTTTTTCAACAGCGCTTGCAGGCGCAGATTGGTTCGCGAGGTAATTTCAATTTTCATTTTTAAAACGGACGGCGGTCCGGCTCAGATTGGCTGTCCATTTTCGCTCCGGATCCAGGAGCTTGTATATCCGCGCAAAGCGCTCCTGCCCCTGTTGCGAGTAATCCATGATCAATTCCAGGTCGTTTTCCCCGTAGGTCACGTGTTCACCGGCAAGTAGGTAGTCACCTAGATCCTCACGCTTGCCGGCTTCCGGCGGCCAGACGAAACGCAGTTCGATCACGTGCAGGTCCCGGAACAGCGATTTGTCGTCAGTGACAAAACAGGCTTTGTCGAAGCGCAGGTCCTTCTGGCCATTGTTCAAGCAAGCCGCAATCTCCGTTTCGCCCAGATCACCGGCCACAAAAACCTCGACCACTTCGGCAAAACCCTGTGCCCCGACCGGCAACGGCGGCAGGGATGCCATTTTGATGCGCGGATGGAAACCCTCGCTGTATTTGAACAAAAGCCCGGACTTGCGCAGCAGCCTCTCGATGTATTGCATCATGGCCAGGTGCGACAGGTAACGCAGGTCGCCTTTTTTTTGATAATGGATACGCAAACGGCGGTAGCGGAGCGACAGCGGCGGCGCAACCGCCGCAACGGGAACCGGAGCGGATGCCAGGTATGCTTTTTTTGCAAAGAAGCATCCCGCGCAAGCCGCGCAATCCTGCAGCGAGCACTCCGCCGTCACCTGGGCCGAAAGGGCGCGTCCGTATTCCGCGGCCAGGTAATCGCGGCTGAAATTTAACTGGATGAAATCCCAGGGAAAAACCGTCGCCAACGGAAAAGCCGCTAGGAAATCGTCCCCGGCGGCCGAGGTGCGGATCCATTTTTCCCAGACTGAAAAATGGAAATGGGCATCCCAGGCGGTGAGTATTTCCCCCTCACTGAAAACCTGCAACAAAAGATCGCCCACCCGGGCATCGCCGCGCGCCAGGATGGTTTCCACGATGCCGAGCTGGAGAGAATGAAAATCCAAGTTCAGGTTCTTATGGCGTTTCAGGCGGTTTTTCAAATACGCCACCTTCTCCTCCAAAACGCTGACATCATCACGGCCGGTCCATTGCAGCGGCGTGTGCGGCTTGGGTACGAAGGTGGAGAAAGAGACGTGGATGGTGACCGCGGCCCGGCGGGACCGAGACCGGGCCAGGATCTGTTCGAGCAGCGCAGCGATGGCCGCGATGTCGTCCATGGTTTCGCCCGGCAAACCGAGCATGAAGTACATTTTTATTTTTTGCCAGCGGTGCTGCCAGGCGAAATCCAGGGCCTGGAAAATCTCCGCGTCGGTGACATGCTTGTTGAGCACGCGCCGCAGGCGCTCGCTGCCCGCTTCCGGGACAATCGTGAGCCCGGTCTTGCGGAACCTGGCCAGCGTGACCAGCAGTTCCTCGGTCAGGGTCGACGGCCGCAGCGAAGGAATGGAAAAGGATATATCGGGCTGAACGAGGGCGGGGATCCGTGCCAGCAATTCCCGCAAGTAGGGGTAATCACCCGAACTCAACGATGACAGGGAAAAGGATTCAAAACCGGTCCGGGCCAGGGCTTTGCCTACGAAATCTTCTGTGTGCTCCAGATCCCTGGCTCGGAAAGGAGCGTAATAAGACTTGGCCTGGCAGAAACGGCAGTTCTGCGGGCAACCGCGGGCGATCTCGACGTTCAGCCGGTTGAAAACCACCTCGCAAATGGGGACGATCTCCCGGGTCTCCGCCTGCAGCCGGTTCAAATCCGGACATATCCGTTTCCTGATTTTTCGGCCGCCAAGGTCGGGAACAAGAAAATGGCCGACCTTTTTCAATGAATACAGACTGGGCACATAAACCCCTTCCAGCTCGGCAAAGGACCTTAAAATTTCCTGGCGCTGCCGCTTGTTTTCCCGGGCTCTCTTCATCATCGCGATCAATTCCGGGAAAATAACTTCCCCATCCCCAAAAGCGAAGAAATCAATAATCGCGCGCAATGGCTCCGGATTGGCTACCGCGATTCCACCCGCCCCCACCAATGGGAACCCCTGTTGCCGCTGCGCGGAAAGAAGGGGCAAACCGCTCAGGGCAAGTACCTGCAATACATTGGTGAAATTCAGCTCACTGGCAAGCGAAAAGCCAATCAGGTCGAATTCCTTGAGCGCGATCCTGTTTTCCAGAGAAAAAAGCGTTACGCCGCTCTCCTTGAAAACAGCCAGGTTTTCCGGTTCGGGCAGGAAAGCCCTCTCGGCATGAACGCCATCCATGCCGTTGAGCAGATGGTACAGGATTTTCAAGCCTGAATGGCTCATGCCGATAACATATGTATCGGGAAAAACCAGGCAGATATTGATATTGTTTTTATCGAACCCATCCCGGCAGGAATTGATTTCCCGCCCGATATAGGCCTGCGGGTTCTGAAGACGGGCGATCAACTCCTGGGCGTTCATGTCAGATAGTTGTTTATTTTAATGCGAAGAATGATCGCTTCGCCAATGTAAAAAGAAAGCAAAGACGAACCGCCGTAGGAAACGAAGGGCAGGGAGATCCCCAGGACTGGGAACAGGCCGATGGCCATGGCCACGTTGATCAGGAACTGAAAAAGGATCAATCCGTTGAAGAGGTAGATGAAATAAAATTCCTCATCGCTTTGAAAATTGAATTTGAATTGACGGTAAAAGATGATGAAAAAAATGAAAAACAGAACAGCGATACTGATGAACCCCAGTTCTTCGCCGATGACTGAGATGATGAAATCGGTATGCCGGGCCGGCAAAAATTGATACTGCGACTGCGATCCCTTCAAGTAGCCTTTCCCGCTCAAGCCGCCCGAACCGATGGCGATCTTGGATTGAATGATCTGATAGCCGATGGACGTCTTGTACTTGGACGGATTCATGAAAGAGATGATGCGGTTTTTCTGGTAATCCTTCAACAATGAATTCCAACCGATCGCCCCGCACAGCAGGGCCAGGATGAGCGAGGTGATCAGGATCAGCGGCCTGATCTTCTTCAACAGGATGATGATCGGGATAAAGGAACAGAGGATGAAGGAAACGCCCAGGTCGGGTTGCAAGATGATCAGACAAACCGGGCCGGCCACGAGCAGGATCAGCAGGATGAACGTCTTCCAGGTGACCTGCTGGAAACGGACCATGGTTTTAGCCAGGACAAGGGCCAAGGGAATTTTAACGAATTCCGAAAACTGCATGCCGACCGCGCCCAGGCGGAACCAGCTTTTCGTCCCGGCCGATATCCGGCCGGCAACGACCTGCAGGGCCAGGATGAACAAAAGCCCCAGGTAGACAGTCAGGGCGTTGCGGAAGACGAAATCGATCTTCAGCGAAAAGACGATGAAAAAACCGGCCAGGGAAACGAATAGCCAGACCATCTGCTTGATATAATCGCTTTCCTTCAGGGGGGAGCCGGCGCTGAAAATCAGCACGATCCCGATCAGGGAAAGCAGCAGCAGCAAAACAAAAGTCAGCTTGTCGAAATATTTAAAGTAGTCCTTCATCGGCAAAATATTTTTGGTAGATCCGGGCCGCCAGCGGGGCGGCGATCGCGCCGGCATCACCGCCGTTCTCAACCAATACCACCATGGCCAGCCGGGGATTGTCCTTGGGCGCGAAAGAGACGAACCAGGAATTGGGCATGAATCTTTTTTCCTTGGTTAATGTTTCGTACTTGGGATTTTCCTTGGCGATGATCTGCGAAGTTCCGGTCTTGCCGCAAATATCCAAACCGGCGATCGCCGCCGTGCGGCCCGTCCCGCCGTCATTGACCACGCGGAACAAACCCTCGATAACCAATTGAAAATTTTCAGCGGTGATGGGCACCTGGGTGAATTCAGGCTTGAACTCGACGATCTTTTTCCCCTCCTTTTCAATCCTCTGCAACAGATGCAGGCGGGGCATCCGGCCGCGCGTGGCCACGGTGGCGATCATCTTGAGCAGTTGCACTGGGGTGACGTTCAGGCTGCCATGGCCGATGGCCACCGAAATCGTCTCGCCGGGAAACCAGCGCTGCCTCATGGTCTGCTCTTTCCAAACGCTGTTGGGCACCAGCCCTGTGTTCTCGCTGGGCATGTCGATGCCGCTTCGCTCCCCCAGTCCCATCATCCGCGCGTAGCGGTCGATCGTATCGATATCCATGCGCTTGCCCAGGTTATAGAAAAATATGTTGCAGGAATTCTGCAGTGCGGAAACGATATTCATGGTGCCGTGCCCGTACAGGTTCCAGCAATGGAATTCACGGCCGTAAAAATCCTGGCTGCCGGAACAATGCACCACGGTAGCCGAGTTGATGAACTTCTCCTGCAATCCGGCCAGCGCCATGATGATCTTGAACACGGATCCCGGCGAATAGATTCCCTGCAAAAATTTGTTCTGCAAGGGCTTTTGCGGATCGCTGCTCAAGGCCAGCCATTGTTCCATGTCCATTTCCTGAGAAAAAACTTCGGGATTGAAATCGGGCTTGCTGACCATGGCCAGGATGCCCCCCGTGCGCAGATCGACGACCCCGACGGCCCCGCTGTGATCGACGAACAACCCTTCGATGAATTTCTGCAATTCGAGGTTCAAGGTCAGTACCACCGTGGCCCCGATTACCGGTTTGACCTCGGACTCGACTTTTTGAATTTTTTCCAGATTGTCTTTGATGACGATCTGGCTGCCCTTGGCCCCTTTCAAAAATGGTTCGTACTGCTTCTCGATGCCGCTGCGGCCGATGAAGTCGCCCAAGGCATAATCCTTGCCCTCTTTTGAGCCCAATTCCGCTTCGGTAATCTCGGAGATATAGCCCAACACATTCGCCGCGCAATTTTCGAAGGGGTAGGTTCGCGTGGGTTCGACCCCGATCACGAATTCAGGGAATTCTTCCTGCCTGCTTTCGATAAAAATCACGATGGCTCGGGCCAGATTGTTTTTTATCGGAATACGATAGAATTGGGGGTATTTCTTGTATTTGGCAATAATGGCGCGGATCGCATCGGGGTTTTTAGCGGAAAAAAAACTGGCCAGGCGCAGGGTCTTTTCCATGTCGATCACGTTTTCACGAACCAGATACAGGGTAAAATTGATTTTGTTTTCAGATAACGCCACCCGCTCACTGTCCACGATCAGTCCGCGCGGAGCCGAAAGATCAATCGAACGGGTGATATTTTTAATGGCCAGGCGGCGGTAGTACTCATTGTTGATAATTTGAATATTCCAGAAAGCGACTAAAATTCCTAAAAAAACAGCGATCAAAAAGACGGTCGAAACTAAGGCCGACTTTTTTATGTAGGCGGGTGACAGCTTCCTTTTGCTAGGATACATCAAGGAGCGACTTGACTTTTTTCAGTCCCAGGATAACCGTGCCGATGAGGGCGGTGAAGAACGGCTGATAAATCAACAAACTGGTCGTGACCCTGTACTTGAAAATAAGGGCATAAAAAATAAAGGCCACAACGTTAGACAGAAACAGGGAAAGCAAAAT
>JAPKZM010000117.1 GCA_026393775.1 Candidatus Aminicenantota bacterium | reverse complement strand
GATCATCCATTTGCCGATGCAGCCCAAGGACCCGGCCAATCATCATCCCCGCGACCAGTTTGTCCTGAGCGATTCGAGTCCGGCCGAGATCGCCGCCCTGATTCAGAATGCCATGGCCATGGTTCCCTATGCCCGCGGCCTGAACAATCACATGGGCTCGTTGATCACTTCCGATCCGCAAGCAACGCGCCGGGTGCTGGAACTGGTCAAACAGGCTGGTCTGTTCTTCGTCGATTCCAAGACCACCAATGAAACCGTTGCTTTTGCCCTGGCCCGGGAAATGCAAATCAAGACCATGATCCGCGATGTTTTTCTCGACGACGAGCAAAACTATCTGTACAGCAGCAACCAGATCAAAAACCTGGTGGAGCTTGCCCGGAAGAACGGCCGCGCCCTGGCCATTGGCCATCCGTTCGCGTCGACCCTGGCCGCCCTGCGCGACGCTGTCCCCTGGCTGAAGCAGCAGAAGGTCGCCATCGTGCCCGTATCGGAGCTGCTGGAATAGCGTTGGCGGGCTCTCGACGAAACTTACAGCCGAGAATGCAAATATGAAGATCATCTGGAAATACCTGAAGCCTTTTCGCGGCTGGCTGTGGCTGGCCATGGGGTTGGCCGCCGTCACCCAGGTCCTGCAGCTGGTCGACCCGATCATCTTCGGCAAGATTATCGACCAGTTCGCCCTGAACCCGGGAGGGCGCGGCGAAGCGGAGCTGATCCACGGCGCCTTGAAATGGCTGGCAATCGCCGTCGCCATCGGTTTGGCCGGACGCATCGCCCAATCGCTGACGGACTATATCACCCGGCTGGTCGTTCAAAAATTCGGCCTGGCGGTCTTCGACGAGGGACTGCGCCAAACCCTGCGCCTGCCCTACCATGAATTCGAGGAGATCAGCAGTGGCCACCTCCTCTCCATGCTGACCAAGGTCAGGCACGACAATGAAAAATTCATCAGCTCTTTTATCGGCGTGCTCTTTTCCTCGCTGGTGGGTGTGGCCTTTCTTGTTTGGTACGCGGTCGCCAAGCATTGGGCGTTGATCCCGGTCTTCCTCATCGGCGTTGTGGTCCTGGGCGGGCTGACCGGGCTGCTCAGCCGCAGGATCAAGACCATCCAGCGCTCAGTCGTCAGCGAGACCAACAAGATGAGCGGTTCCATCACCGAGTCGCTGCGCAACATCGAGCTGGTCAAGAGCCTGGGGTTGACTTACCCTGAGATCAGGCGGCTGAAAACCTTCACCCGCAGCATTTTCGACCTGGAAATGCAGAAGATAAAGAGGATCCGCTCGCTGGGCTTCCTGCAGAGTTCCATCTTGCTGATGCTGAAGGAATCCATCCTGTTCGTTCTGTTGTGGCTTATCTTCCACAAGGTATTGTCGCCCGGAGAACTGATCTCCATGCAGTTCATTTCCACCCGCATTATGTTCCCCCTGCAGGACCTGGGCAGCATTATCCTGGCCTACCGCGAGGCGCAGGCCTCCCTGCAGCTGTTCGATGAGCTCATGCGCAAAAAACCGGAATACCGGCCCGAGGAACCGGTCGAGATCGGCGAGATTGAAAAGCTGCGCTTCGACCGGGTCAGTTTCCGTTACAAGAAAGGCACGCAGGATGCGATCGTTGACTTGTCATTCAGCGCCCGCTGCGGCGAGACCATCGCCTTCGTCGGCCCATCGGGGTCGGGCAAGTCGACGCTGGTCAAGTTGCTGGTGGGCTTGTACCCCCCGACCCGGGGCATGATCTTTTATGATGATGTCCCCGCGCAGGACATCCGCATGAACCGCCTGCGCCGGCAGCTCGGCTTCGTCACTCAGGATACGCAGCTATTTTCGGGTACCATCCGGGAAAACCTGCAGTTTGTTAAGCCCGATGCCAGTGATGAGGAGATCTACGCGGCCCTGGAAAAGGCCTCGGCGCTGCAATTGGTGGACGGGGCGGCCGGCGGATTGGAAGCACTCCTCGGCGAAGGTGGCAAAAAGGTTTCGGGCGGAGAGAAGCAACGCCTGGCCATCGCCAGGGCATTGCTGCGTAATCCCCGCATCCTTATTTTCGATGAGGCCACTTCATCGCTGGACTCGCTCACCGAGGAGGAGATCGCCCGGACCCTTAGGGAGATCTCGGCAGAAAAACGGCAGATCACCATCATGATCGCCCACCGCCTCTCAACCATTATGCACGCCGACCGGATCTATGTACTGGAAAAAGGCCGGATCGTCGAGGCAGGGTCGCACGTTTCGCTGGTCAAGAAAAAAGGTTTATACTATGCCATGTGGCGCCAGCAGATTGGCGAAAGGAAGCCCGTTGCTCCGCTTCGGGACGCAGCGGAAACCGGAAACGATCTGCATACCAGCGACCAGGCGGCTGGTCGAACACTGCGATAGATGTTGACAAAAATCTAATTTAATATTAGAATTGTACTTTCCAATTAGGGGGACTAGAATGGCATTAACAATTAATGATACGTGTATCAGTTGCGGCGCTTGCGAAGCGGTTTGTCCGACCAATGCGATTTCCCAGGGCGATCAGTATTACGTGATCGATCCCAATCTCTGCGTGGAATGCAAGGGTCATTTTGATGAACCCCAATGCGCGTCGGTTTGCCCCACCGATTCCTGTGTCAAATAATCTTCTCATTTTTTTTTAGAAAATTATCCCCGGCCGAAGAATGGGCAGCCGGGGTATAGATTATTATTTTGGACGATCTGAAAACCAACCCGCTTAAGAAATACATCGTCAATATCCTGCTGTTTTTCCTGACCATTCTTTTTACCGTGGTCATTGGCGTCCAATACCATATCAGTTATCACTCGCTCATCCTGCCCGCTGGCAGCGGTTTTTTTTCTTTTCTCTGGCGTCACCCGGCCGCCTGGCTTTGGGGCTTCGCCTATTCTTTTTCATTGCTGGGGATCCTGCTCATCCATGAATTGGGTCATTATTTCGCCTGCCGTTTTCATCGCATCGAGGCTACTCTGCCGTTCTTTATTCCAGCCCCCACCTTGATCGGCACCTTTGGCGCTTTTATCAAAATCAAGTCGCCATTTTCATCCAAAAAAGCGCTTTTCGACGTGGGCCTGGCCGGTCCCCTGGCCGGATTCCTGGCGGCCCTGCCAGTTATTTTCATTGGAATTTCCCTTTCGCGGCTGGTTCCCAAAGAATCGCTGCAATCGGGAATTGTCCTGGGCGAACCGCTGATTTTCAGACTGATCGCCCGGTTCGTTCTCGGTCCGGTCGCCGCCCAGCAAGACATCCTGGTTCATCCCATCGCTTTTGCGGGCTGGTTCGGACTTTTGGCCACGGCCTTCAATCTTTTCCCCATCGGCCAGCTCGATGGAGGTCATATTCTTCATGCCCTGGTTGGAAAAAAGTCATACTACGCCGGAATGGCCTCGACCATTGTTTTATTGCTGTTGGGGATCAAATATTGGCAAGGCTGGCTTTTCTGGGCACTGATCGTCACCATAGTCGGTTTGCGCCATCCGCCGATAACCACGGATGAGAAAATCGATTTGAAAAGGAAAATCCTGGCCGGACTCGCCCTGCTCATCTTCCTGGTTTCCTTTACTCCGGCTCCCATTATGCTGGTCCCGTAAATCGGCAAAAGGCTTTGAAAAGCCCAGGCTCCTGTGCTATGATTTCCTGATGAAGAAGGCTTTTGACCGCTATATCCTCAAGGAAATCGCCTCTCCATTCGCCGTCGGTCTGCTGGTTTACACACTCACCCTGCTGACCAATCAAATTCTCATTCTTTCCAAAACGCTGATCGCCAAGGGTGTAACCGCCGGCATGGTTTTCAAGATATTGTTCTTTCTTCTGCCGGACATGCTTTCTTTCACCATCCCCATGGCCACCCTCATGGGCGTGCTGGCCGGGATGAGCCGCCTGAGCTCGGATTCCGAAATTGTGGCTTTCCGGACCATGGGCATTCACAACCGCAAGATATTGAAGCCGGTGCTATTGTTTTCGGTCAGCACCTGGCTGGTTTCTTCATGGCTGCTCATGTTCCTGGCTCCCGAAACCAACTACCGTTTCAACAAGTTGTATACCGAGGTGGTGCTGTCGCAGACCATTTCGGGGATCAAACCGGGCATCTTTTATCAAGACCTGCCTTTCTTAAGCCTCTATTTCCGCGACCAGGATCGCGGCGGCGAATGGCAGGATGTGTTCCTGTGTTCGATGAAAAATCCCGAAGAGGACACATTGATTTTTGCCAAAAGAGGCAGGTTCGATTACAAGCAGTTTCAGAAGGATAATTACATCATACTTTTTGACGGCGTGATCCACACGTATAAAAAGAAGGATCCGGAAAAGTACTCATTGACTTTTTTCACTCAGAAGACTGAAAAGATCACCAACCTGGTCAATTTCCGCCAGAACCGGCGCAGCATGCAGCTGGTGTTTCCCGAGCTTTGCCGCAGACTGAGGGAAAACCCGGGCGATGTGCTGCTGAGCCTTGAGTTTCATAAAAAATTCGCCCTGCCGTTTGCCTGCCTGGCCCTGGGTTTCCTCGGCCTATCGCTGGGTATTTCCACCAAGAAGGGCGGGAAAACCAGCGGTTTCGTCGTTTCGCTGGGGATTATTTTCATCTATTACGTGATGATGACTGCCAGCCGCAACATGATCGTGAAGAAAATCGTTTCCCCCTTCTGGGGTTCCTGGGCGCCGACATTTTTCCTGGTGGCGGTAGGTATCTTGCTTTACCGTTTCGCGGCCAGGGAAAAAGAGATCAATTGGGACAGGATTTTTGCTTTCCGTTTCTTGCGCAAAGACCGGTCCGGATCGGCAATTTTTGGAAAAGGCGGCTTGAAGCTTGCCAATTTATCGCGCTGGCTGCCGCTGCGGATCTTGGATCGCTATGTTTTGCGGCGCATGCTGGGAGTTTTTGCGCTTGTCTTTTCCTCGCTGTTGCTGGTTTTTTACATCATCAACATCCTGGAATTGATTGACAACGTCATCGAGAACAAAGTGCCCTTTTTCTATGTTTTAAAATATGATTATTATATTACCCCGGAGATCATTACCATTATTCTGCCCATTTCCGTCTTGACCGCGGTTTTGCTGACCTTTTCCCTGATGAGCAAGAACAACGAAGTCGTCGCGGTCCAGGTCAGCGGAGTCAGCCTGTTGCGCCTGGCCCTGCCGGCCGTCTTTCTTGGGCTGTTTTTTTCGCTGTGCACCTATTTTATCCAGGAAAACGTCCTGCCCGAGGCGAATAAAAAATCGGGACAGATCCTGGACGTGATTCATAAACGCAAATCCTTTACCGACATCGAGTTTGCCCGGAACTGGCTGCTGGGGAGGGATAACCAGATCTATTTTTACAATTTTTTTGAAAAAGGGAAAAAACAGTTCATCAATTTCAATATCCTTTATCTGAACCCTGATTTTTCGATGCGGCGGCGCGTCTCGGCCCGAACGGCGCGCTGGCTGGGTGAAAACGAGCTGCTGCTTGGCAACGGTTTTGAAAGGAATTTCAAGGACAATTTTCCAATTGCTTATGCTGCTTTCGGCGAGCGGAAGCTGAAAATCGGTGAAACCAGGCGATTTTTTACCGACAGTGTCAAGTTTTCCAATACCATGAACAGCAAAGCGCTGAAAAGGTACATCGAATTTTTAAAAAAGAGCAGCAGCGACCCCCAGCGCTACCAGGCCCAGTTATATTATAATTATGCCTTTCCCCTTTCAGCGCTGGTAATGGTTTTCATCGCCATCCCGTTTTCATTTTTGATGGGGAATCGCGGCGCGCTTTTCGGCATCGGCATCGCCGTTGGCGTTTCCATGGTCTACTGGGGGACACTGGGCATTTTCAGTTCCATGGGGTCGATGGCGGTTCTGTCGCCCCTGCTATCCGCCTTCGCGCCGTTGGTCCTGTTCTTGGCCATTTCTTTCGTGCTGTTCCTGTATATCAGGACTTGAGGCGTTGTCCCGCCCGATTCCGGCATCAAACGCGGTTTCAAAACAGCTGAAAATGTGATAGAATTGAGCATCGTGATGACTGCATTCAGGAAGCAGAGGTGAAAAATGGAGAAAGAAGAGTTAAAAGCCAACCAAGACGCGCAGGAACGCCGCGGCAAGAAGAAACCGTCACCCAAAAAAAACAAATTGACCCTGGTTCCCCTTTACTGCAAGGGCTGCGGCTTGTGCGTCGATATCTGCCCGACCGGGACCCTACAGCTGTACGACGATCCGAAAAATAAATTCGGAGCCTCGGTGATCGTTGATGCTCCTGATTACTGTATCGGTTGTAAAATGTGTGAACTGCAATGTCCCGATTTCGCCATCTTCGTGAATTATGAGGAAGCAAAAAAAGAAGGTGCCCAATGAGTCAACGCAAGGTCTTGCAAGGCAACATCATCATCGCCAAGGCGGCGCTGGCGGCCGGGTGCGATTTTTTTGCCGGCTATCCGATTACTCCCTCCTCGGAAGTCGCCCAGTACATGTCGCGCGAGATGCCCAAGATGGACCGGGTCTTCATCCAGATGGAGGATGAGATCGCCTCGCTGGGAGCTTGCATCGGCGCCTCCCTGGCCGGGAGGAAAACCATGACTGCCACCAGCGGCCCCGGCTTTTCGCTGATGCAGGAACATATTGGCATGGCCGTCATGGCCGAAGTGCCGGTCGTCATCGTCAACGTCATGCGTGGCGGCCCCTCTACCGGCATGCCGACCAAGCCGGCCCAGGCCGACATGATGCAGGCGCGCTGGGGCACCCATGGCGACCACCCGATCATCGCCCTTTACCCGGCTTTCTCCGAGGAAATTTTCAGCGAAACGGTCCGGGCTTTCAATCTGGCCGAAAAATACTGGAATCCGGTGATCCTGCTCCTGGACGAAGTCCTCGGCAAGGCCCACATGGACGTGGAAATCCCCGATCCAGGCAGTTATGACGTTTACTGGGAAAAGACCCAACAGGTCGTGGACCTGAACATCTATGACCGCAAGATCGGCGAAAACCCGCCGCGCGTCGATTTCTTTCACGGCTATCCGATCCATATCGACGGGCTCGAGCACGATGCGCACGGCTGGCCTTCCTTCGATGCCAAGACGGTCGACAAGATGCAGAAGCTGCGCATGCAGAAGATCTTCCAGAACCTGGACGACATCATCAAGTACAAGGAATTTTTTCTGGATGACGCCGAGGTCCTGATTTTCAGTTTCGGCATTTCGGCCCGCTCCGCTCTGGCCGCGGTGAAAATGGCCCGCGAACAGGGGATCAAGGCCGGGTTGTTCCAGGCGTTGACCGTATGGCCTTTCCCCCGTGCCGCCCTGCAGGAAAGGTTCAAGAAAATAAAAAAGGTTTTGACCGTGGAGATGAACATGGGGCAGATGAAGTACGAGGTTGAGCGAGTTGCTCCCGGCGACGTGGAGAAGCAGACCCTGCTGCGTGCCAACGGCATGCCCTTCACCCCCGATGAGGTCCTGAATGTGATCAAGGAGTTTGTCAAATGAGAGATTACGAAAAATATATCCGTTACCGTACTTTCCCCACCCCCTGGTGTCCCGGTTGTGGGGACGGAGTTATTTTAAAATCTATCGCCATGGCTTTTGCCGATTTGAAGCTCGATCCCGACAATATTATTGTTATCGCCGGCATCGGCTGCTCCGGCCGCATGCCCACTTATTTCAACACCAACACCTTGCACACCACCCACGGCCGCGCCCTGACCTTCGCCACCGGCATCAAGCTGGCCAAGCCGGAGAAGCTGGTGGTGGTCATTTCCGGGGACGGCGATGCCACCGCCATCGGCGGCAACCACCTGATTCATGCCGCCCGGCGCAACATCGGCATCAAGATGATCCTGATCAACAACGGCATCTACGGCATGACCGGCGGCCAGGTCTCGCCGCTGACCCCGCCGAAATTTTTCACCGAGACCACCCCCTACGGCAACATCGAGCCCCATTTCAATGTCCGCAAGCTGCTGACCGCGGCCGAAGCTTCGTTCGTGGCCCGGGAGACGGTCAACCGCCTGATGCAGCTGAAGCTGGTGATCAAGAAATCGTTCCAGCACAAGGGTTTCTCCGTCGTGGAAGTGATGAGCAACTGTCATGTCAACCTGGGCCGCCGCAACAAGATGAAGAGCCCGCTGGTCATGACCAAATACATCA
>JAPKZM010000026.1 GCA_026393775.1 Candidatus Aminicenantota bacterium | reverse complement strand
CGTATCATTAAAAGGAGGATCGATGAAATTAAATAATCTTCAACGCAAAACGATTTCCCTGATCGTGCTGGTCAGCTTCGTGGCGCTGCTCCATCTATGGACCACACCCGCCCCGGCGGCTACGAAGGCAGGGAATTCTAAAACAACGATGGCGCAGAATAACAGCAGCGGACCCGGCTTCATCGAAGAAGAAAGCCCTAAATCGCATGTCAAAAAGAAGGAAAAGAAGTCCAAACTCTGGCTTATCCTCGCCGCGGCAGGCGTGGTAGGAATCGGTTTGGCTGTATACTTCCTGTTCATCAAGAAAAAGAGCACGGATACCAACACCGACCTGCCCGGCGGGACGGGGCAAGTGAAAGTTACTTTGCAATGGTATAATTGCGCCGATCTTGACCTTTGGGTCGCCGATCCGTGTGGTGCAACGATCTATTATGATTTTCCATCGGCAACTTGCCAGGGGAAATTAGGCGATTTGGATATTGATTCCAACGCTGGTTGTTATAACCTCAACTGCTCCACCCCGGCTGAAAATATATACTGGGTCACGGCTCCGAGCGGCACCTATACGGTCGTCGTCAATTATTACTCCTCCTGCAGTGGCACGGGTTCCACATCGTACCTGTTGACAACTATCGTTGACGGAAAGTTATCCACGTATTCAGGTTCCATAAACCCCGATGAGACCAAAATGGTGACCACATTCTCCAGATGATTATTTTGTCGTAATCATTTGTCCGAGGTTTTTTTGCGGTTGATGGAATAGATGTCGGGGACTTTCTTGAACTGGCTGTAGATCTCGTTCAGCTGGAACATGTCCTTGACTTCGAAAACCAGGACGATCCTGACCATGGCCTGGCTGGTCTGTTCCTGGGTGAGCTTTTTTATATTGGAATTGCTGGCCGCGGTGATGCCGGTGATGGTGCTGAGCACGCCAGGCTTGTCGGCCACCAGCAGTTCGAGCTTGACCTGGTAGGCGTAATCGAACGTTTCGTTCCAGGTTACGTGCTTGAGCCGCGATGGAATTTCCTGGTTGACGTTGGGGCAGTTTTTTTTGTGAATCACCAGGCCGCGGTTCTTGGTGATGTAGCCGATGATCTCTTCGCCCTTGATCGGGTGGCAGCATTTGGCAAAGATGAAATCGATGTCGGGTTGGTTGTCGACCTTGATCAGCGAATGCAGGGCACCGTCGTGTGCCGCCGCTTTTTTGACCGGCTTGATCTCCACGGCGCCGACCTCGGGGAATATTTTCTTCAGCATCGGCTTGTTCAGCATTTTTTTGCCGCTGCCGAGCTCACCGAGGAACGTCTCCATGTCCGGCAAGCCGGCGGTGTTCATCCTGGCTTGCAGGTCCGCATCGCTGAATTTGAGGCGGTATTTCTTCTGGTATTCGCGCAGGACCTTTTGCCAGAGGCGGCGGCCCTTTTCGTGATCGTAGGCGAATTCCTCCTTTTGCAGGTGGGCCATGATCTTTCTTTTGGCCCGGGTGGTGGCCGCGAATTTCAGCCAATCGGCGCTGGGAGTGCAGTTCTTCTGGGTGAGGATCTCGACCACGTCACCGGAATTCAGCTTGGTGCGCAGCGGCACCAGCTTTTCGTTGACGATGGCGCTCTTGCAGTGGTCGCCGATCTCCGAGTGGATGGCGTAGGCGAAATCGATGGGGCAGGCCCCGGCCTTGAGGTTGACGACCTTACCCTTGGGGGTGAACACGTAAATTTCGTTGGGGGTCAGGTCGCGCTTGACCAGGCTGAGAAATTCCTTGGGGTCGGGATTGGTCTTGTGGTAATCGATCATTTCCCGGAACCACTCCAGGCGGTGGTCATTTTCCAGGAAAGCCAGCCCTTCCTTGTATTTCCAGTGGGCGGCGATCCCCTCCTCGGCGTTGCGGTGCATCTCCTGGGTGCGGATCTGGATCTCGAATTTCACCCCCTCCCGGGTGATGATGGTGGTGTGGATGGACTGGTAGAAGTTGCTCTTGGGGTTAGTGATGAAGTCGCGCCAGCGGCCGGGAATGTGCACCCACTGCTGGTGGATGGCGCCCATGATCACGTAGCAGTTGGCCACGGTGTCGGTGATAATGCGCAGGGCCAGCAGGTCGTAGACGTTCTCCAGCTCGATGTTCTGTTTTTGCAGCTTGCGGTAGATGGATATTTCCCTCTTGATGCGGTATTGAATTTCGGCCTTGATTTTCAACTCTTTGAGAATCGCCTGGATCTGCTTTTTCAGGGCCTCCACCTGTTTCATGGCCCAGTCGTACTTGTCGCTGACCTCGGTCTTGATGCGCTGGTACTGGTCGGGGTAGAGGTACATGAAGGAGATGTCCTCCAGCTCGTCGCGGATCTTGCCCATGCCCAAGCGGTAGGCGATGGGCGCGTAGATTTCCAGAGTTTCGCGGGCGATCTTGATCCGCTTTTCCGGGGGCAAATGGGCGAGGGTGCGGATGTTGTGCAGGCGGTCCGCCAGCTTGATCAGGATGACGCGGACATCGGCGGTCATGGCGATGATCATTTTTTTCAGGGTTTCCGCCTGGGCGTCCTCGACATCCACTTCGGAGATCTTGGAAATCTTGGTCACTCCCCAGACGATATCGCTGATCTCGTGTCCGAAAAGTTTGTTCAGGTCTTCGCGGCTGTACTGGGAGTCCTCGATCACATCGTGGAGCAAGGCGGAGGCGATGGAGATTTCATCGACCTTCATGTCGGCCAGGATCCCGGCCACGGTCAGCGGGTGGGTGATAAAGGGTTCATTGGAAGCCCTTTTCTGGTTCAGGTGGGCGTGAGTGGAAATGGCGTAGGCTTTTTTCAGCAGGGCGATGTTGGCTTCGGGATAATAGCTTAATATTTTTTCCTGCAATTCGTGAAAGCGCTTGATCATTTTTCTTATTATATATTATTTTTGGCTTCCGCGCCTTCGCCAGCGCATTTTTCCAATAAAATCGCCTTGACCGCGGGGGAAAAAGCGGGTATGCTTGGCGCATGATCAGAATTTCCAGCGGTTTTTACAAGGGCCGGGTGCTGCGCGGCGGGAAAAATCCCGTCATCCGCCCGACCATGTCGAAGTTGAAGCTGACCTTTTTTGACATTTTGCAAAACGAAGTCAAGGAAAAAATATTTCTTGACGGCTTCGCCGGCACGGGCAATATCGGCATCGAGGCGCTCTCCCGCGGCGCCGAGTACGTCATCTTCATCGACGATCTTCCCGAAGCCGCGCGTCTCATCAAGCACAACGCCGAAAAAATAGGCATCGCCAGCGATTTTTACCGGGTGATCCCCGGCGATTTCAACCGTTCGATCATCACTCTGGGCAAGGACGGGTTCCAGTTCGACCTGATTTACCTGGATCCGCCCTACGCCATGCTCGAATACGCCAATCCCTTGAAAGTGATTTTCAAGCGCAACGTGCTGAAAAAGGACGGGCTGATCGTGCTGGAAAGGCCGAGCCATCTTCGCTTCGTCACGACTTATTTCACCCTGCGGCGCAGCGTGTCCAGCGGCAGCGAATGCCTCGATTTTTTCGGTTACTGACGCCTGGCCTCATACGATCATCCGCTTACCTGTAGGGTTGAACCCGGGTTACGTTCTACTGGCGCCGCCGATGCTTCGTGGTTTGCAAAGTCTACTTGGGGACTGGGGAGAGGTCAGGCTTGAAGATCAGGCCGAGTTGATTGAAGAGAAAACTTTGCACATCAGTGACTTGTTCGATGCGCTCGCTCAGCGGAGTTCCGCCTCCGTGACCGGTGGTATCGCTGGTTCGCAGCCACACTGGCCGTCCCGAGGCGCTTGCAGCTTGCAAGCGGGCGACCATCTTGCGCGAGTTCATCGGATCGACGCGGGCATCGTTGGCACCGGTCAAAAACAGCACGGCCGGGTATTTGCTGCCGTTTTGCACCCGGTGGTAAGGCGAGTAGGCATAAAGAGCTTCGAAATGTGCCTTGTTCTTAACACTGCCATATTCAGTGATATTAAATGTGCCGTTTGGTGTCAACTCGTTGCGCAGCATATCGTAGATGCCGACGTGGGTTACGACTGCTCGAAAAAGCTCCGGGGCCTGCGTGAGTGCCGCCCCCATAAGCAAGCCTCCATTGGAACCGCCCTCAATGGCCAACGTCTTCGGACTCGCGTAACCCGCCGCAATGAGAAAACGGGCGCAAGCGATGAAATCATCGAAAACATTCTGTTTGCTGGTGAGCATGCCAGCCTGGTGCCAGGTCTCGCCGAATTCGCTGCCTCCGCGCAGGTTGGTCATGGCGAGCACGCCGCCATGATCGAGCCATAACCGCCGTGAATCTGAAAATGATGGTCGGGTGGCGATGCCGAAGCCGCCGTAACCGCTGAGCAAAGTCGGATTGGTGCCGTCAAGCTTGATGCCTTTGCGGCGCATGACGGTTAGCAGGATTCGGGTGCCGTCTTTCGAAATGGCCGCTTCGCGTGATACTTCGCAGTCCGAATAGTCCGCCAACGAAATTTTGAACAGCGCGGTACGTACATGTTTTTCCGCTCCCGGAGTCCAGCGGTACCAGGCCGCCGGCGTCATGTAACTCTCGATGTTCAGCAATACGCTATCACCTTCGAATGGCACGATGCGCCACACCGATGAAGCTTCGGCTACGGGAACGACACCCAGCGCCTTTCCATCGGGCGCGACCATGCGCACGCGGGAAGGCCCTCCGTACAATTCACTTAGATAAATGGTCGAAGCCGTTGGCAGCACTTGCTGAATTACTCCGTCACTTTCCGCTGCGACGACCATTGCGGCGTTCAGATTTGTCATGCCGGGAGCCAGGCGCAGCACCTTACCCCGCGGCGCCCCCTGCTGGGACAGCAGGTACAGTGCGGCATCCGGCGCAAAGGCCGCGCCTACCACCTGATCCGCGAATGCCGCGACCTGAACCCAGGAACCGTCTGGTTGCAGCAGGTGGAATGCGAATTCGCCGCCGTCACCGTTCGCGACCTGAGCCAGGATCACCTTGCCGTCAGCCGCTGAGTCGAGCTGGATCTCAGCGATACGTGGAAAATCCTTGCCGATACAATAGTTGTCCTTCTCGGTTGGCGTCCCGAGAAAGTGATGGTACACCTGTTGATAGAAATTCATGTCGGCTTCGGGCCGCTCCCCTGGGCGCGGGTAGCGGGTATAGAAAAAGCCGGCGCAACCGGGACTCCATACCAGACTGCCGCCGGCGGTGCCGCCGTTGACGCGCGGAATGACTTCATACACCTGTTTGCCGGAAGCGACCTCGAACAGGTGGACATCGCCACTCTCCGTCCCGTTTTTGGACAATGACACCGCCACCAGGTTGCCATCGGGTGAAGGTTCGAACCAATCGATGCTGGTACGGGAGTCCGGGTCAAACTGGGAGGGGTCTAAAATGATTTTTTCCGATCCCGGCGCATCCGGACCGGAGAGGGTGACGAGCTGCGGTTGCTGTTTGGCTGGATTGTGTTTAAGCGCGAAGAGCAAGCCTTTGCGCAGTACCAGACTGCCGTAGGAAACCGAAGCACCTTTCATCAGCATCTCGATGCGGGCGCGGATCGCAGCGCGATTCGGCAAAGCCGCGAGTGAAGCTCTTGCCGCGGCGTTCTGAGCCTTGCTCCAGGCACGGACTTCCGGGTCGTTCCAATTTTCCAGCCAGCGGTAATCATCGCTGACTTTGATTCCCCAGTACTCGTCGAACACCGGCCTGCGCTCCGCGCTGGGCGGTTTGGGCGCTTCCAGTGGCCCGGCAGTAAAAAGCAGAGATGCCACAAACACCGCGTTCGCGACTACGGCCGCCAACCTGAATATGACAAATTTTTTTGCAAAAATTATTTTTAACATGAAACAATTTTAAAGAAAATCCGCGGGAATTGCAATGAATTCTGCAGCCGGCTGGCTTCGCTCCAAAGATGAAGGCATTGGTGTCTGGAAACAGCGGTTTGTCGTTTTCCTTATTTCGATCCCGTTTCTTCCAGAACCTTCAGCAGCTGTTCAAACTTGACTCCGGTCTTGGGGTTGCACGGCGATGGGCAGCCGTTGGCGTGCCTGGAGCAAATGGGGTACGAAAAAATGTGCAAATGACTTGTGATTGAACAACCGAAAAGGGTATAATGAATCAACCTGGCCTATTTTTCAAAAATGCCAGCGTTAAGGGAGGGATGGACAAAATGACTACTTTATTTGTTCCGGAAACAACGGGCTTGAAACCTTTGAATGAGATCCTGCACAGCGTGCTCACCTTCATTTATTTTCTTGCCCATCAGATCGGTTTGGGGATCATCAAGGCCGTTCAGGCTATCATTCCCAGTCTTGTGTTCCCAAGCAATATTGTCGACCCCCTGGGCTTCCTGGTCATATTGACCTTATTCATGGTTCTGGTCAGCGTTGAACTCGGCAAAAAAATCGCCTGGATCATTATCTGCGCGGGCTGGATCCTGCTGCTCATCAGAATCCTGATGATCATTTTCAAAATCGGATAAGCGCCCGCAAAAATCAGAACCCTCTTCTTCAGCCCCTGGCGCCGCTCCCGGGACGGGTCTTTCTTTATCAGTCACTTTGTTGCTGAAGCCGTACCCGGAATTGCTATTCTGTCGTTTAAAGACTAGTATCCGTATATCATGGCGAAAAAACCGAAGGCCCGTTTTAATAAATCGTCCATTTTTGCCGGGGACGAGGTTTTAATCGCCCATGAGCAGCTGGGCAAATCCTCCCTCCCTGATCCGGTCATTATCTCGCGCCTGTTCAAGCGCATCGCCAACAAAACCCTGAAAAATATCCGCCCGGACCCGCGTCGGGTCATTACCCGCCCTTTCCGGCCGGCCACTGAAAACCACACCGGCAATATCGTCAACCGCGTCCTGGCGCTGGACGAAACCAGGGTC
>JAPKZM010000059.1 GCA_026393775.1 Candidatus Aminicenantota bacterium | reverse complement strand
AGTTCTGCTCATGCCGATCATCCTGCTGGCCGCTTCCGGGGGCGAGGGAGCGGAAGCCGCCTCCCCCCATGTCAGCTGGTTCAACGTGCTGGGTAAGGTTTTTAATTCCACCATTCTGTTCGGCGGACTGATCCTGCTGCTGCGCAAGCAGCTGATCGCGATGCTGTCCAATAAGAGCGCCGCCATCGAGAAAGATTTCAGCGAACGCCAGAAAAGCCTGGCGGAAACAACCGTCCGCCTGGAAGAGATCGAGCAGCGCCTGCAAAAGGTGAAGACCGAGATGGAACAGATAAAGGCCAGCGCCGAAGCCAGCGGCCGGGAGGAACTGGCCCGCCTGGAAGCGGCCGGCCGCGAGGAGGCCGCGCGCATCATCGCCTTGAGCGATGAGGAAATTCGCCTGCGGGTCGAGGCCGCCCTGCGCCAGATCAAAGGCCATATTGCCGACCTGGCCATCGCCCATTTCAGGGAAGATTTCATCAAAAACCTGGACCCGGCCACTCAGCAAAAGATCATTGAGCGCAACATCGCCGCCTGCGGAGATATCGATGAAGGAAAGTAGCCTGGTTAAACGCTATGCCAAGGCCCTGGCGCTGAGCGCTGACAACGAGGGCGAGTTCAAGCGCATCACGATAGATCTAGGCGCCGTCCTCGACCTGCTGATTGCCGACGACAAATTGAAAACCGGCATGGCGACTTTTTTGATCCCTTTGCCGGAAAAGATGAAGGCCCTGGAAATCATCCGTGACAAAATGAACCTGCACGCCAACAGCTTCCGTTTTTTGCAGACCCTGGCCACGGAAAACCGCTTCGCTTTTCTGGAGCCGATCGTGCGCCAGCTCCCGGACGCCTGGTGCGACGTCCACGGCGTGGAGAAAATCGTCGTCGTCTCGGCCATCGAGCTGGCGGCCGCGCAGCAGGAACTTTTGCTGGGCAATCTGCAGAAAGCGCTGCATAAACCGATCCGCTTGCAGTTCCGGACCGACCCGGCCCTGATTGCCGGCATCAGCCTGCAGCGGGGTTCACTTAGCTACGATTATTCTCTGGCCGGCCGTTTGCAGGAACTTCGCGATTCGCTCGTAGGGGAAAGATAAATGCTAATCAAAGTCGATGAGATCAGTGAATTGATCAAGCAGAAAATCGAAGGCTTCAGCTTTGATTTTAAAAAAGAGGAAACCGGGATCGTCGTTTCCATCGGCGACGGCATCGCCCGAATTTACGGCCTGGACAACGTCATGTACAACGAACTGCTGGAGTTTCCCGGCCAGATTTACGGGATCGCCCTGAACCTGGAGGAAGACAATGTCGGCTCCATCCTGCTTGCCGAAAGCCACAGGATCAAGGAAGGCGACATCGTCAAACGGACCGGCCGCATCATCTCCGTCCCGGCCGGGGAAGGCATTATCGGCCGGGTTGTCAATCCCCTGGGGGAGCCCCTGGACGAGAAGGATCCCGTCCGTTCCACCGCTTTCATGCCCATCGAAGCGCTGGCGCCGGGGGTCATCGAGCGCCGTCCGGTCAAGGAACCGCTCCAGACCGGGATCAAGGCCATCGATGCCATGATTCCCATCGGCCGCGGACAGCGTGAATTGATCATCGGCGACCGCCAAACGGGAAAGACGGCCATCGCCCTGGATACGATCATCAATCAGAAAGGCCAGAATGTCATATGCATCTATGTGGCCATCGGCCAGAAGCAATCGACCGTCGCCCAGGTGGTCAAGACCCTGACCGAGACCGGGGCCATGGAATACTCGGTGGTGGTGGTGGCCTCGGCGTCCGACCCCGCCGCCCTGCAGTACATCGCTCCCTATTCCGGCTGCGCCATGGGCGAGTATTTCCGCGACCGCGGGCGGCACGCGCTGCTGGTCTACGACGACCTCTCCAAGCACGCCGCCGCCTACCGCGAGATCTCCCTGCTGCTGCGCCGGCCGCCCGGTCGGGAAGCCTATCCCGGCGATGTTTTTTACCTGCACTCTCGGCTGCTGGAAAGGGCGGCCAAGCTGAACGACGAAAAAGGGGGCGGATCGCTGACCGCCCTGCCGATCATTGAAACCCAGGCCTCCGACGTCTCGGGCTACATACCCACCAACGTCAGCTCCATCACCGACGGGCAGATCTACCTGCTGCCCGACCTGTTCAACGCCGGCCAGCGCCCGGCCATCGACGTCGGCATCTCGGTTTCGCGCGTCGGCGGCAACGCGCAGATCAAGGCTATGAAGCAGGTGGCCGGTTCCCTGAAAATGGATCTGGCCCAGTACCGGGAACTGGAAGCGTTCACCCAATTCGGTTCCGACCTGGACAAGATCACCATCGCCCAGC
>JAPKZM010000166.1 GCA_026393775.1 Candidatus Aminicenantota bacterium | reverse complement strand
CAGGGCCAGCACCACGCCGCCGAAAAAGAAAGGCATCAGCAGGACAAGGAAATTGAGGACCAGGAAGAGGAAATTCTGCATGGGGTCGAAGAGTTTGAGGAAGTCGATGGTGAACGTCAGGGTTGCTTTATACGCCAGGGGGAAAGAGACGATGAAGAGCAGGAGAAAGCGGGAAAGCAGAGCCGCCTGGTCCTTACGCTCGGACAGCTTGCGCAGCGCCAGGAAGACGCCGCTCAGGCCGTATCCGAAAAGAGCCAGTGAGATGATGAGAAAAGCGAACTGCCCAAAATAGACGACGGAGAAAACCCGGGTCAGTAGAACTTCGGCCAGCATGGTGGTGAAGGTGACGGCAAAGATAGTGAACAGCAACTTCCAACGTTTCATGAACTCCTCCAAGCAGAGAGAACGCATTATAGCATCCCCGGCGTCGACCGTCAATTTCAATTTCTCTGCCGTCAGGTTATCTTCCAATCGTCCAGGCGCCGCCTTTTCGGGGTGGATTGACTAAAGCGGCGGAATTTGCTACAGTAGCCCATTGGCCGTGCAACCGTCATGGAAATAAAATGAAAAAAATAATCGGAATCCGCCGGGAAGACAAGAACGAATGGGAAAAAAGGGTACCCCTGGTCCCAGCCGACGTGCGCTGGCTCAGGGAAACGCACGGCGTGCACACGATCGTCCAGCCATCCAAGATCAGGATTTTCAGCGACGAGGAATACCGCCAGGCCGGAGCCGAGGTCAGCGAGGATCTGGGCCGGGCCGAAGTCGTCTATGCCGTCAAGGAGATTCCGGCCGAGCTGTTCCAGAAAAACAAGACCTATGTCTTCTTCTCGCACACCATCAAGGGCCAGCATCACAACCTGCCGATGCTGAAAGCCATGGTCGATTTGAAATGCAACCTGATCGACTACGAGCGGGTCATCGATGAAAAAAATCAGCGCTTGATTTTTTTCGGACGTTACGCCGGGCTGGCGGGCATGCTCGACACGCTGCGCGGCTACGGCCAGAAGCTGCTCTCGCGCGGCGTACCGACACCCTTCGCCGCGATCAAACAAGCCTACCAGTACGAATCACTGGAAGCGGCCAAGAAGGCCGTCGCCGCAGTCGGCCAGGAGATCGACCGCGACGGCTTCCCCGCCGAGCTGTGCCCACTGGTGGTCGGATTCGCCGGCTACGGCAACGTGTCGCGCGGCGCCCAGGAAATATTCGACCTGCTGCCCTACAAGATCCTGTCCGCAGAGGCCCTGACCGAAATGGCGGAGAATTTCAGCAACGACAATCTGAATTTGTTCAAGGTGATTTTCAGCGAAGATGATCTGGCCCGGCCCCGCCAGGGAATGTTTGACTTGCAGGACTATTACGCCCACCCGGAAAAATACGAATCGAAGTTCGAAAACTACCTGCCCCTGCTCACCATCCTGGTTAACTGCATTTATTGGACCCCGAAATATCCGCGCCTGGTGCGCAAGGAATACCTGAAGACGCGCACCATCCTAGAATCGAATCTCAAACTGCAGGTCATCGGCGACATCAGCTGCGATATCGACGGCTCCATTGAAATTACCAACAGGGCCACCAAGCCCGATGACGCCTATTACACCTATTTTGCCGAAAACGACCGCTATGAAAACGGCATCGATCCGCTCGGGGTGACGGTCATGGCTGTGGACAACCTGCCCTGCGAATTCCCGCGTGAATCGTCGGTCGAGTTTTCGTCCGTCTTACGCGAATTCGTCGCCGCCATCAGCCATGCCGATTTCCACAAGGCCGACGTGGCCGCTCAGCTGCCTTACGCCGTGCATAAGGCGCTGATCTTGCAGCATGGAAATTTCTGCCCCGATTATCAATATATGAACGATTTCCTAAAAAAATAGGAGGCACACGATGCGAAAAATCCTGGTTCTCGGCGCCGGCCTGGTGAGCAGGCCCGGTGTCAGCTACTTGCTCGAACAAAAGAACTTGACGGTCACGGTGGCTTCGCGCACGGTGGCCAAGGCCGAAAAACTGGTCAAGGGCCACGACAACGGCCGCGCCGTGGCCATCGATGTGGAGAACAACCGCGAGCTGGCCGCGTTGATCCAGAACCATGACATCGTCATCAGCCTGCTGCCCTGGATCCACCACGTCAAGGTGGCCAACCTGTGCCTGGAGCACGGGAAACACATGGTCACGACCTCCTATGTCAGCGAAGGCATGAGAAAGCTCG
This sequence comes from Candidatus Aminicenantota bacterium, assembly GCA_026393775.1. Lineage (GTDB taxonomy): Bacteria > Acidobacteriota > Aminicenantia > UBA2199 > UBA2199 > UBA2199. Next base: position 4,998 of record JAPKZM010000166.1, on the reverse strand, counting down.
ATCAGCCGGTGCGGGAAAAGAAACTCCTCTTCCTTAATGAGATGGGCGTCGACCCGGGCCTCGACCACATGTCGGCCATGAAGGTCATCGATGCCGTGCATGCCGAGGGCGGCAAGGTCATTCACTTCCATTCCTACTGCGGCGGGCTGCCGGCCCCGCAAGACAACGACAACCCTTTCGGCTACAAGTTTTCCTGGAGCCCGCGCGGCGTAATCCTGGCTTCACGGAATCCGGCCCGTTATCTGGAAAACGGCAAGATCGTGGAAATAGAAGGCAAGGACCTGTTTTTGCATTACCATGTGGAAGAGATCGAGGGCCTGGGAAAATACGAAGTCTATTTCAACCGCGACTCGGTGCCCTACAAGGAATTGTACGGTTTGAAGGACGCCAAGACGGTCATCCGCGGCACCTACCGCAACCTGGGTTGGTGCGACACATTCAAAAAGATCGTCGATCTGGGTCTGGTCGATGAAACGCCGCTGCCCAACCTCAAGAACAGCACCTTCAGGAAAATGGTGGCCGATTTGATCGGCTCCGCGGACGGGCAGCAAATCAAGGAGCAAACGGCGGCGAAACTCGGCCTCGCGGTTGATGCGGAGATCATCAAACGGTTCGAGTGGCTCGGCCTTTTCAGCGCTGACCCGGTCGGCGATTTCGACAACCGCCTCGACGTGTTGAGCCAGCGTTTGCAGGAGAAGCTGTTTTTCAAGCCCGGCGAAAAGGACATGCTCATCCTGCGCCACAGGTTCGAGGTCAAGAACAAGGACAAGTCCAAGGACCTGATCACTTCCACCCTGATCGATTTCGGCATCCCCAACGGCGATTCCTCCATGGCCCGCACCGTCAGCCTGCCCATGGCCATCGGCACCCGCTTGATCGCCGAGGACAAGACCTCCCTCAAGGGCGTGCAGACCCCGGTCCATCCCGAGATCTACGAACCGGTGCTGGCCGAGCTGAAGACGCTGAACATCCATATGGTGGAGAAGAGGATCCACCTTAAATAAAAGGTCTTGGACAAGAAGACCATCGGTCAGAACGGCGAGCAAGCCGCCGCCGCCTTCCTGAAAAGCAAGGGCTACAAGATCATTCAACCCAACTACCGGGTCGCCGGGGCCGAGGTGGACCTGGTGGCCAGCACGGGCGACATCCTGTGTTTCGTCGAGGTCAAGACGCGCAAAACCAGCGACTTCGGCGCTCCCGAGGCGTTCGTCACCCGCCCCAAGCAGCTGAAGATCATCCGCGCCGCCCGTTTTTTCTCGGCGCGCAAGCCCTACCGTGATTTCCGCGTGCGCTTCGACGTGGTCTCGGTGCTGCGCCGGGACGACGGCTTCATTTGCGATCACCTGGAAAACGCATTCGAGGAGTAAGCGATGCCCGAACTGCGCAAGGACCCGATCACCGGAACGTGGGTCATCATCTCCGAGGAAAGGAAAAAAAGGCCCAAGTATTACCAGATCGTCGTCGACAAGGACATTTCCAAGCCCGAAAACTGTCCTTTCTGCCCCGGCAACGAGGCGATGACTCCGCCCGAAACCTACGCCTTGCGCCCCGATCATTCCAAGGCCAACGGGCCCGGCTGGAGCCTGCGCGTGATACCGAACAAGTTCCCCGCCCTGCGCATCGAAGGGGAATTGCGCAAGAGCGGCGAAGGCTTTTATGACAAGATCAGCGGCATCGGCGCTCACGAGGTGATCATCGAAACCCCGCAGCACCCCGGCGAGCGGGTCGACATCGACGCCGGCCAGGTTAAAAATACCATGCTGGCCGCCAAGCTCCGCATCCTGGACCTGAAGAAGGACACCCGCTTCAAGTACATCATGGTCTTCAAGAACTTCGGCCCGACGGCCGGCGCCACCCTCTCCCACTCCCATACGCAGCTCATCGCCCTCCCGGTCGTGCCGCTGCGCGTCCAGGAGGAGATCGAAGGCGCCCGCACCCATTTCCAGATGAAAGAGCGCTGCATTTTTTGCGACATCATCCAGTACGAGCGCGAGGCCGACCGCCGTTTGCTAACCGAGAACGAGCATTTCATGGTCCTGGCCCCCTACGCCCCGCGCTTCTCCTTCGAGCTGGCCCTCTATCCCAAGAGGCACGAACCCGCCTTCGAGAACACCAGCGAAGCCGAGCTGGAAAGCCTGGGCGCCATCCTCAGCGCCACCCTGGCCAAGGTGGGCCGCGCCCTGAGCCGCCCCGACTACAACCTGATCATCCACAACGCCCCCTGCAGCAACAACGTCGGCGATTACTATCATTGGCACATCGAGTTCATGCCGGTGCTGGCGCGCGTGGCCGGTTTCGAGTGGGGCACCGGTTTTTACATCAACCCCATCTCGCCCGAGGAGTCGATCCAGGTCCTGAAAGCGGTCTGATGCGTCCACCTACCAGGATCGCTTTACCACTTCGCCCGCGGTTCATTCAGTACTGGAAGGTTGCGTCAGCAAATTAATAACGATACTCGATTGTTTGTGGATTAGCGAATTAAATATTCATAGGCTCCCAAATTCATTTCAAGGATGGTTTTTATCCTGCCCGCTGAAAAAAGAGGATCCCGGGTCACTATTTTTAACTTTTCGTAATAAGCGGCTATGTTCTTATCACTGATCTTGTTGACTCCACTCGCCACGGTTTCAGCATATCCAATCGGAATTTCTCGTCTGAAATGGCCAATTTGCCAATAAATTTTATCTTTAATGGGCAAACGGGCTAACAATGGATCAGACAGTCCAAGACGATCAATGATTTTCACATCCGGTCCCGCAAAAAAGCCATTCATGCCAATAGCATCGCAAACAACGGCTCCGCTTTCGGGCGGATTCAACCGCAAATGTTTACCTTCCTCTGCCCATCTATGGAATGGGAGTTCTATCTCAGGCATCGATATTTTTTTTATTAATGAATTGGAATTTAAAAAAAACCCGCGTTCATTAGCGATCCCATCCCTGGTCAATTTTCCAACTATATTGGATTTATAAAATGGGGAGGGTGAATTTATATTTAAAAGAACGAAAAACAAAGCGATGAAAATCCCAAACCGGGAGATATATTTGTTTTGAATGGTAATGATTATGAGAACCGCGCATAACAAAGGTAGGGTCAGGAATCGCCCCCTCATAAAGTCGCCCCCAATCTGAATATCGTACAAAATATATAATCCCATACTGAACGGGAGCACGTACTGGATTGGTTTTTTCGGCGATTTTAAAGCGAAAAAAAAGGTTATCATGCAAGCCATCAGGGTGGTTGGGTCATGAAGGAATGAGTCAATGAGATACAGCCAACCTTGCCGGATATAAGCCTCTTTCGCAATTCCCGTATAAAGTTTGGCATAAGCAGTGTTTGGAAAGGGGAACCCATAATAGATTAAAGAGAATAACTCCCAGGCAATAAAAGGGGTTTGAGCCACCAATGCAAGCCACCAATCTTTAAAAGCGCGATTTTCATAAAATAAATAGATAATTCCAGGAAGAAATATTACCCCACTGTCCATCCGGTTACAAAGACCAAAGCACGCAATCAAAGACACAAGGAATAATTTCCGGCGCGACGGCTTTAAGCGGATGAGCAGCAAGATAAAAAGCGCAATAAGAAAATGGCTGAGCGCATTATCGAGGCCCGAGGTTGAAAAATCCAAATAAGCCGCTGAAGTAATAAGCAGTGAAAAAACGAGGAAGGTTGCCGCAACGGAGCGGAGAGAAAAACGGTATAACACAAACAGAACCGCTGCGGACAGGAGAATACTCACCACCATGGTCGTGTAAAAATATTCTTGGGTCAACGCCACGATCAAAGTAAGCAAAAACACCCACAGCGGCGTGGTGAAGGCCTGAACGCGCTCAAAGGTGTTCCAGGTAAGCCCATACCCATGCAGGAAATTGTCAATGGTGCGGAAGTTGATGAACGCGTCCTCGGCTACCCAGGCCCTCTGGATCACAAAAAATAAATATAGCAAAGCAAGGAGCAAAAAGGTAATTTTTATGAGGGTGGGATGCTGGTTTAATGGTTTGATGCTTGCAGCTATTTTAGTGATCAGCCGCTTGAAGTTTTTAAGTATACGGCTGGGAAAATCAATTTTGTCCATTATATAGAAATTATAAAGTAAGTAAATTTTAATATCAACCGATGGCTGACTGAAGCCACCCTGGCCAAGGTGGGCCGCACCCTGTAAAATTCGCTTGATTATGCCAAGTCCGCTGCAAGCAGCGTTTTCACTTTCTCCGCGGTCCGCGACCGGCTGGTCAGGAAAGGCTGCAGTTTTTCCAAGAATTCGGCTTGCGATCCGAACTTCTTGCGATTCAAGTACTCGAACTGCAGCATCACCAGTCCGACCTTGCCGGCCATCGGCTCCAGCCGTTCCAGGAAATCTCGGTAGAACTCGATTGAGAGAAAATGGGGATTGGCCGCGAGGAGTCGTACTTCCAGCTGCAGGTTCCGATTCTCACTTCCTTCATGCTTTGATTATAACCGGGAGGAAAAGTTGATAACAAACTGAAAAATGTTAAAATAACTCAATGAACACATACAACTGGTACTCGCAACTTATCAAACCGTCATGGGCGCCGCCGTCGTGGCTTTTCGGTCCAGTATGGACTTTTCTTTATGTTTTAATCGCACTTTCCTTTGGCAAGGTATTTTGGATAGCTGCCAAAAAAGAAATTGCTTTGATCAGTGCATTGCCTTTCGCCCTAAACCTAATTTTCAACTTTGCGTTTACGCCCTTGCAATTTGGGCTAAAAAATAATCTTTTGGCGGCGATAGATATTTTGCTCGTTCTTGGCACGCTTATCTGGGCACTCTACGCTATCTGGCACGCCGCGCCCGGGATTCGTTGGCTGGTCTACGTGAACATCCCCTATCTTCTCTGGGTGACGTTCGCCACCTGTTTGCAATTAACCATAACGTATCTCAATAGATAAACTTATGATCCATATGCTCATCGCTCTCGTCGTCGACTTTGCGCTATGGTCAGATCGGAAGAGCACACGTCTAGGGAAAGAGTGT
>JAPKZM010000035.1 GCA_026393775.1 Candidatus Aminicenantota bacterium | reverse complement strand
AATGAGTGAATTGATCGTTAACCCTAAATCAAGTGAAATGAATTTGGGCATCTGGGCCATGGCGGCCACAGCTTTCCTTTGGAGCATTGCCGGACTGTTCATCAAGGTGATCGATTGGAACCCGTTCGCCATCGCGGGAGTGCGCAGCCTCATCTCTTCGCTGGTCATCCTTGTCTACTTGCAGCGGCCGAAATTCCACTGGTCGTTTCCCCAGGTCGGCGCAGCCTTGGCTCAAGCGGCCACCATGCTCCTGTTTGTGGCGGCCAACAAGACCACCACCGCGGCCAACGCCATCCTGCTGCAGTATGTCGGGCCCGTGTTCACGGCCATTATCGGCGCCTGGATGCTGAAGGAAAAGGCCCATTGGGAGCACTGGGTCGCCTTTCTCTTCGTCGGCGCGGGCATGGTCCTGCTTTTCCTGGACAAGCTCGGCGGCGGCCGGCCGTTGGGCAACATCCTGGCCCTGCTGTCGGGACTCGTCTTCAGCTTCTACTATATTTTCATGCGCATGCAGAAGGACTCTTCGCCGTTGGAGTCGATCCTGCTGGCGCACTGGCTTACCGCGGCCATCGGCCTTGGGGTCGCCCTGTTCCTGCCGCGCCCGGTTTTTACCTGGCAGGCGGCCGGCGCCATCGCCCTGCTGGGCGTATTCCAGGTCGGCGTCGCCGCCATCCTGTTCACAACGGCCATCAAGCGTATCCCGGCCGTTTTCGCCAACTTGATCGCCGTCATCGAACCGGTCTTCAATCCGCTGTGGGTCTTCCTGGCCCTGGGCGAAGCGCCCGGGTTCCATGCCATCATCGGCGGCATGATCATTGTTATGGCTGTCACTGGAGCTTCCATTATCAGTGCCCGCAGAAGCTCGTGATGCGTTATGAGTGATGCGTTATGCGAAAGACTTTAGAATCTATAAAAATATATCAGCTAAATGCGGCTTCTCATCACGCATTACGCATAACGCATAACGAATTTGACATTTTTCAAAGCTTTATTTAAGATAAATCATTGATTTTGTCGGAAAATTCTCAACTTGAGGTGCAGAATGACTGGCAACAACGAGAGCTTATCCTGGAAGTTCTACTTTTTTAATATCATCCTACTGGGGGCCCTCCTCGGCCTCGCCGAGGCCTTCCTCGGCAAATTCATCCGCAACGCCGGTCTGCCGCGCAGCCCCTTCGTCACTGCGACCGGATTCCTGATCATGGCGCTAGGGCTGGCTGTGTTCAAGCAGGGGCGGGTGATCCCAGGTATCACCCTCATGGGAATTCTCTGCAAGTGGCTGGCCGTGCCCATCCTCGGCCTGCCCCTTTTGTGCCAGGTGAACGACCATTTCGCCATCCTGCTCAACGGCGCCTTTCTCTTTGCCGGCGTGGCCGCTTTCAGAAAGCACATCGCCTCCGGCTGGAAGGCGCGGAGCGCCGTGGCTGGCCTGGCCGCCTTCGGCGCCGGCGCGACGTTCTTCGCCCTGGGGCGTTTCGTGTCACCCTGCGCCCACCTGCTCTCCTTCCGTTACGCCAGCGGCGCCGCCACCTACATGCTGACCCGCGTCGTCCCCGTCACCCTGCTGGCGGCCGTCTCTTTCCCGCTGGGCTACGCCCTGGGCCGGCGGCTGGAGAAACGGCTCCTCCCCCTGTGGCTGGCGCGCAAACCGCTGCTTGTTCCGCTTGCCGGCACGTTCGCCCTGGCTTGCCTGGGATTGACGGTGCTGCTCACTGCGGTCGGTTTCTAGGCCTGGAATTGCCATTCGGGTAAGGAGACAGCATGGATAAAGTCGCTGCAAAAGTTCTGCAGCTGGCCGAACAATACCGTGATTATACCGCCGCAAACCTTTCGCGCCTGGTCTGGATCAAATCGCTGAGCGCCGGGGAAAAGGAGATGGCCGCGGAGTTGAAGAAGCAGATGAAAGAGGCCGGATTTGATCACGTGCGGCTCGACGGCCTGGGCAGCGTCCACGGCCGCGTCGGTAAGGGTAAGCGCCTGATCGCTGTCGACGCCCACATCGACACTGTCGACCAGGGCAACCTCGAAAACTGGAGCGAGGACCCCTTTTCGGGACGCGTCGCCGACGGATTCGTTTACGGCCGCGGCAGCGTCGACCAGAAGGGCGGGGCGGCGGCCATGGTCACGGCCGGCCGCATCCTGGCCGAGCTCGGCTTGAAGAACGATCTGACCGTCCTGTTCACCGGCACGGTCATGGAAGAGGACTGCGACGGCCTGTGCTGGAAATACATCATCGAGGAAGAAAAGATACGTCCCGAGCTGGTGATCATCACCGAGCCGACGGCCCTGGGCATCTACCGCGGCCACCGCGGCCGCATGGAGATGCGCGTGAGCTTCAAGGGTCTCTCGGCGCACGGCTCGGCGCCCGAGCGCGGCAAGAATGCCATCACCATGGGGGCCCGCGCCTGTTTGGAGATCGAAAAGCTCAATGAACGGCTGAAGGGCGACGACTTCCTGGGCAAAGGGTCGATCACGGTCAGCGAGTTCGTCTCGGGTTCGCCCTCGCTTTGCGCCGTGGCCGACTTCGCGCGCATCCACCTCGACCGGCGCCTCAGCGCCGGCGAAACGAAGGAAACAGCCCTGGCCGAAGTGCGCGCGCTGGTGCAAGGACTGCCCGCCACGGTCGAGGTGCTGCAGTACTGCGAAAAAGCCTATACCGGGAAGAAATACGGCATGGAAAAGTATTACCCGACCTGGAAACTGGAAGCGGACCACCCGGTCGTGACCTGCGCCGAGGCTGTTTTCCGCTCCTTGTTCGAAAAAGAACCGCGTGTCGACAAGTGGACCTTTTCGACCAACGCCATCGCCATCACCGGCATCCACCACATCCCCTGCATCGGCTTCGGCCCCGGCGACGAGGTCTCAGCCCACGCGCCCAACGAAAAGATAGCGGTGGACGATCTGGTCAAGGCGGCGGCGTTTTACGCCCTTTATGCCCTGCAATGGAACGGATTAACTAAGAGTTCCCCGGGATCGAAATAAAAAAACACTTCCGAGGTGTAGCCATGCTTACTTTTATCGTCAACAACAAAGAAGTGAAAACCAACGCTCCGCCCGCCAGTTCGCTGGTTGATTATATTCGCAACGAATTGCATCTGTACGGCACGAAAATCGGCTGCCGCGAAGGCGACTGCGGCGCCTGCACGATCCTGGTGGGAGAAATGGCGGGCGGCGAACTGAAATACCAGACGATGAATTCCTGCCTCATGCCGCTGGGCAATGCCGACCGCAAGCACATCGTCACCATCGAGGGCGTCAACGGTCCCGATCTCACTCCCGTGCAAACCGCCCTTATCGAAAACAACGGCACGCAGTGCGGCTTCTGCACCCCCGGTTTCGTCATGTCCCTTTACGGTTTTTGCCTCAACGCCGGCAAGGAAAAAAATCTGGCCAACGCCATCGAAGCCGTCTCCGGAAATATTTGCCGTTGCACGGGCTACAAATCCATCGAAAAAGCCGCCGCGGCCATCGTCAAAAAATTGCAACCCCCTCAGCGGGGACTATTAGTGCCCCCTCAGCGGGAACCTTCAGGGCCCATGCCGGGCGTCATGCCGATGGAGTGGCTGGTAAAGAATAAATTCCTGCCCGATTATTTTTTGGCTATTCCGGAAAAATTAAAAAAAATCGCCCCGGCTGGTGCAGCTGCAGTCCGCGAGTCCGGATATATTGTCGCCGGTGGTACTGACATATTGCTGCAGAACCCGGAAGGCGCCATGACATCCGGCAATGTGAACTTTGTCTATGGAGCACGTGAATACAAGCGGATCAAATTTGCGGACGGCAAATGCTATGTCGGATCAACGGTCACGGTCAAGGATTTGAAGGAATCTAGGGAACTCCGCGCCTATTTCCCCAGGCTGGATGACGATCTCAAATTGATGGCCTCTCCGCCCATCCGAAACATGGCCACGGTCGGCGGCAACATCGCCAACGGCTCGCCGATCGGGGATCTTTGTGTCATGCTGCTGGCCCTAGATGCCACTCTGATCCTCCGCCGCCAAGGCGAAAACAGAGAAGTGAAATTGAAGGATTTTTTCATCGGCTATAAAAAAGTGAACAAGGATCCGGAAGAATTTATCCAATGGATTTATTTTGATCTTCCCGATGAAAATACGCGCTTCAGCTTTGAAAAGATAAGCAAGCGGGGTCATCTGGACATGGCCACCGTTAATTCGGCCATGGGAATCACCCTTGCCGGCGACGTAATCAAAAAGGCCCATTTCGCCGTCGGCGGGCTGGGGCCCACCATCCGCAACATGGCTAAGACGGCCGACTATCTGCTCGGCAAAAAAATAAGCAATCAGACATTCAAGGAAGCCAATCTCATCGCCCAGGGTGAAATCACTCCGCGCAGCCGGGCCGAGTACAAGCGCGCCCTCGTCAGGCAGCAGCTTTTCATCCACCTCATGAGTTTTGCACCGGGAGCAATTTCTCTGGAGGCGTTACAATGAAGAATATAGATTCGCGTTCCCACGTCAGGGGGGAATCCATCTACGTCAACGATATCCCGGTCAGACAAGACACTCTCTTTGGCGTTGTCCTGGGTTCCCCCGTCGCGCACGGAAAATTGCATGATATTGATTTCTCTGAAGCCTTGAAAATGGACGGTGTCGAGGCCGTGATTTCGGCGAAGGATATCACCGGCGAAAACCAGATCGGCAGCATCATCCAGGACGAAGAGCTCTTCGCCGACAAGGAAGTCCATTTCGTCGGCATGCCCGTTGCCCTGGTCTGCGCCAAAACCGACGCGATTGCCAGAAAAGCACTCGCAAAAATCAAGCTCGATATCGAGGAACTCCGTCCCATTTTAACGGCCAGGGAAGCCTACGCCGAAAAAAAATTCATCTCCCCGAGCCGAACATTTAAGATCGGCTCTACGGACGCCATGTGGGAAAAATGCGAACACATTATCGAGGGCCAGGCAGAGATGGGCGGCCAGGAGCACGTCTATCTTGAAACGCAAGGCGCCTATGCCTATATGCTGGAGAATGGCTCCATCAAGATCCATTCCGCCACCCAAGCGACAAAACATGTGCAAGTAGGCGCTTCGGTGGTTCTGGGTATTCCCATGCACAAAATCGAAGTGGATACGAACCGCATCGGCGGCGGTTTTGGCGGCAAGGAGGATCAGGCGACACATTGGGGGACACTGGCGGCGCTGGCAACCAATACTCTGAAAAAGCCTTTGAAGTTGATACTTTCACGGGCTGACGACTTCGTCATGACCGGCAAACGCCACCCATACTCCTTCGATTTCAAGTTGGGCCTCGACAAGAATCTTAAAATTCTCTGTTACCAGGTCGAGGCCTTTCAAAATGCCGGAGCTGCGGCGGATCTCTCGCCGGCGATAATGGAAAGGACCCTCTTTCATGGAACGGGCAGCTATCATATTCCGAACGCCAAAATCACCTGCCACTCATGCAGGACCAACCTTGCCCCCAGTACGGCCATGAGAGGTTTTGGCGCTCCGCAAGCGATGTTCGCTCTGGAAGCGGCGATCATGAAGGCTGCGGCAACCCTGAATGTTTCGCCGCTGGAGATACAGAAAAGAAATCTTCTGCAGGAAAGCGATCGCTTCCCTTATGGTCAAGTCGCTGAAAATTGCAACGCCGGCAAGTGCTGGGACACCGCATATAAAAAATTTGCCGTCGAAAAACTAAAAAAAGAGATCGCGGCGTTCAACAAAAATAACGATCACAGCAAAAAAGGGCTGTCGTTGTTCCCGCTCTGTTTTGGCATCTCGTTTACCAAAACCAAGCTCAATCAAGGCCGCTCGCTCGTTCACATTTATACCGATGGCTCGGTCAGCATCACCACCGGCGTGGTGGAAATGGGCCAGGGCGTCAACACCAAAATTCTCCAGGCCGCGGCAAAAACGCTCTCGATTTCGCCGCGGCGCTTTACCATTCACAGCACCAACACGACCCGGATCGCCAACGCCTCGCCTACGGCCGCCAGCACCGGCGCCGATCTGAACGGCAAAGCGACGATCATGGCTTGCGCGGCGTTACTGGCGAGGTTAAAGGATGTGGCCTGCCGGGAATTAAAGGGCCGGGACCCGGATAAAATCGAGATCAAGGATGAAATTGTTTTTCACAGAGGAAAAAAGACCTCTCTGAAATGGGAAAAACTCATTTTGCTGGCCGATGAAGCCAGGGTTTCACTCTCGGAACATGCCCACTATGCTACGCCGGAAGTCCATTTCAACAAGGCCACCGAAAAAGGCCATCCGTTTGCCTACCATGTCTATGGAACGGCGGTGACCGTGGTGACCGTCGATTGCTTGCGCGGCACCTACGAGATCGACCTGGTCAAATGCGTCCATGATTTTGGCACCAGCATCAATCTCGACATTGACATCGGGCAGGCGGAGGGCGCCATCGTGCAGGGAATAGGCCTAATGACCATTGAAGAACTGCTTGTCGATCCAAAGGGGAAGCACGTCTACGATTCTCTTTCCAGCTACAAGGTTCCCGACATCTATTTTGCTCCCAAGACTATCGAAGTCGTGCCGCTCGACAGCAAGCCCGACAAGCTGGCGCTTCTGGGCTCCAAGGCGGTCGGCGAGCCGCCGCTGATGTACGGCATTGGCACTTATTTTGCCATTCTTATGGCTATGCGCGAGTTCAACCCCAAAATGAAGCTCCCGCTCTGGGCGCCGCTGACCCATCAAAAATGTCTGCTGTCGCTTTATGAAGGTTATGGAGAAGCGCTTAAATAATCCGCATTTGTCCGACCCTGATAAAAAACTTGCAATTTTTTTGGATTTTTCTTAGAATCTTTTTTCAAGGGCAGCAGAGAGACTGCCCACCATCCCAGGAATGAAAGGAGGTCCCATGGCCCATTCTTTGAAATTGAAGTCCATGGACCGGCGTTCCTTTTTAAGAAGGGGCGTCCAGTCCGGTGTCGCTTTCGTGACGCTTCCTTTGTGGAGCAGGCTGCTTTTCCCCGATGGAGAGGTGCCGTCCGGCCTCCAGGTGCCGGAGCCGTTCGCCCTTTCGGCGGAGGACCTGCGCAAGCTCCTCCAGGTCGCCCTCGCGCGGGGAGGCGAGTTCGCCGAGGTCTACCTGGAATACACGGTGGAAAACTCGCTGGGCTTGGACGAGGACAAGATATCCAATGCCACGCGCGGCGTGGAGATGGGGGCAGGATTCCGCGTCATCCAGGGCGAGAAGACCGGCTTTGCTTTCTCCGACGACTTGAGCTATCCGCGGCTGAAGGAGGCGGCCGAGACCGCCGCCCTGATCGCCAACGGCGGTCGCGGCGCTGTGGTGCAGGCCCTTAAGGTCATCAGGCCGCCTTCTTATTACCAGGTGCGCGTCTCCCCCGAGTGTGTCGCGGCTAAGGGCAAGGTAGAGCTGCTGACCAGAGCCAACGGCGTGGCCCGCGCCCTTGACAAGAGAATCACCCAGGTCGGTGTCAACTTTTATGACGTGAACAAGAGGATCCGGATCGCCAATTCCGAGGGCCTGCTCGGCGAGGACACCCAGACCCTTTCTTCCTTCGGGATCGGCGTGTCCGCCCGGGACGGCGAGCAGCGCAGCCGGGGTTACCAATCAACGGCGGGCAGCTACGGCTTCGAACATTTTCCGGTCACGCTTGCTGAGGCGCATGCCCGTCAGGCCGCCGAGATGGCCATCCGTCTCTTGCCCGCCGAGGACGCTCCCGCGGGCGAATTCCCTGTGGTCATCGCCGCCGGCTATGG
>JAPKZM010000135.1 GCA_026393775.1 Candidatus Aminicenantota bacterium | reverse complement strand
TTCGACCGGGCCCTATAGCAATGGGGTATTGACGATCAATGGCGTGCGCTACGACATGGTGTCGATTCCCAGCGGGGAGTTTCAGATGGGCAGCGACTCCGCAGAGGCTTGGCCAGATGAGCAGCCGCTACACACCGTGCGCATATCCAAAGGCTTCTGGCTGGGCAAGACCGAGGTGACCCAGGGGCTTTGGCAGGCGGTAATGGGCAGCAATCCGTCACATTTCAATTACGGTGACAACTATCCGGTGGAGCGGGTTTCCTGGGATAATTGCCAGGCTTTCATAACCAAGCTGAACCAGATGGTTGGCGGCAGTTTTTTTCGTTTGCCGACCGAAGCGGAGTGGGAATATGCCTGCCGTGCGGGAACGACCGGTGATCGCTTCGGCGATCTTGATGCGATCGCCTGGTTTGATGGCAATTCCGGCCTCACTACCCACCCGGTCGGCCAAAAACAGCCCAATGCCTTCGGGCTCTATGACACAATTGGCAATGTTTGGGAGTGGTGCCAGGACTGGTATGGGGAGTCGTATACGGCGGGATATCAGACCGATCCCACCGGGGCAGCTTCTGGTTCATGGCGCGTCAAGCGTAGTGGTGAGTGTGAACGTGAAGCCAGGTGCGCGCGTTCCCCTTATCGCGATGCGGACTATCCGGACTACATCATTAGCAATAACGGCTTCCGCCTCGTCGCAATTTCTGCTAGTGGGGGGTGAGCTCCCGAGCTAAATTTTATTTCATGAAAAAAGATTATGACAGGGCCTGGGTTGATTTACATAAAGCCCATGGGGAGAGAAAATGAAACTGGTGAGTTTTTACCGCAGACAGATTTCTCTATTCGTTATGATCACGTTTACTATCCTGCTGTGCTTCTGGGCCAACCAGACACCGGCGGCTTCGGCGTCCGAAAAAAGTTCGACCGCAGCACGGGCAAGCGGGGAGGACGAGACGCCTGGCTTCATTGAAGAGGATGAACCAGAGCCCGTTGTCAAGAAGGGAAAAAAATTCCCCTGGCTGTTGGCGGCTCTGGGGGTTGGTACCGTGGTGGTCTTGGTTGTGCTGCTGGCAAAGAAAAAAAGCACTACTGCGGATGACACTTCGACCGGGCCCTATAGCAATGGGGTATTGACGATCAATGGCGTGCGCTACGACATGGCATCGATTCCCAGCGGGGAATTCCAGATGGGCAGTACCTCTTCAGAGGGTGACCCCGATGAACAGCCGGTGCACACCGTACGTATAACCAAGGGCTTTTGGCTGGGCAAGACCGAGGTGACCCAGGGGCTATGGCAGGCGGTGATGGGCAGTAACCCGTCTTATTTTGGATATGGCGACAATTATCCGGTGGAGATGGTTTCCTGGGATGACTGCCAGGCCTTCATAACAAAACTGAATCAACTGGTCGGTGGGAACCCTTTTCGCCTGCCGACCGAAGCCGAATGGGAATATGCCTGCCGGGCCGGGACAACCGGGGATCGCTATGGCGACTTGGATTCTATCGCCTGGTACTACAACAACTCGGGCGGCGTCACCCACCCGGTCGGCCAAAAACAGCCCAACGCCTTCGGCCTCTATGACATTTTGGGCAATGTCTGGGAGTGGTGCCAGGATTGGTATGGGCCGTATGCGGCGGGATATCAGACCGATCCCCCCGGGGCAGCTTCGGGCTCGTATCGCGTCTTTCGCGGCGGCGACTGCTACAGCGACACCAAGTTCGCGCGTTCCGCTTATCGCGGCGGGGACTATTCGAGCCGCCGCGAACACTCCCTCGGCTTCCGTCTCGCCGCAAATTCAGCTAGTGGTGGGTGAACCAGGGGCTGGGAGTTAGGGCGGCAATTTCCATCTGCTTGCGAAAATTGACATGGATAATGTACCTGCGTTGTAAAACACTGAGCGGGTCTGTTTTCTAATTCAGGGTAAAATCTGGGTTTGCCTGATTATAGGGGAAGTTAAAGTGGAGCTGGGGAGGCTCGAACTCCCGGCCTTCTGAATGCCATTCAGACGCGCTGCCAAACTGCGCTACAGCCCCACAGGGAATATTTTATACCATATTTCGCGGCACATTGCAACCATAGATGCATCAGCCAAAAGATAACAATTCCAAGATTTATTGTAGGGGCGGGTTTATAACCCGCCCGCTGACTTGATTCCCCGGTAGCCCTTACACGTACTCCATTTCCAGGAACTGGCCGCGCAACTGGTTGACCTTGTCCTTGACCTGCTGCCCCTTGATGGCCGCGGCGATCAGTTCGCCCAGGACAGCGAAGTCCTTTTCCTTCATGCCGAAGCGGGTCATCTCCGGGGTGCCGATGCGCAAGCCCGAGGGGTTCATCGGGTCGGAGTCGCCGGGGAGCATGTTGTAGTTGCAGATGATGTCGTTCGCTTCCAGGGCCAGCGCCGCCCTGACGCCGCCGCCGAAGGCGAAGACGTTGACCGCGATCTGGTGCGAGCGGGTGTAGCCGAATTCCTTGGCTTCGACCGGGACGCCGCAGGCGTCGAGCGCCTGGGCCAGGGCCACGGCGTTCTTGCAGATCCGGGCGGCGTAGGCCTTGCCGTGCGCCTTCATCTCACGCACGGCGACCAGCAGGGCGGGCAGGCTGTAGAGGTGGTGGTTGCTCGATGTGCCCGGGAAAACGCCGCGGTCGGCAGCCCCCCAGTAGTTCTTTTCGTTCTCGGGGTCGAGGTTGCCCAGGATAATGCCGCGCTGCGGCCCCGGGAATGTCTTGTGCGTGCTGCCGGTCAGCCAGGTGGCGCCCTCGGTCAGCGGATCGTGGAACTGGCCGCCGGCGATCAGGCCCAGGACATGGGCGCCGTCGTATAGAATGGGTATCTCCAGCTGCTTGCAGATGGGGGCGATCTCCTTGACCGGGTCGGGGAACAGGTAGAGGCTCTTGCCCATGACTAGCATCTGCGGCTTGAATTTTTCGATCAGGTCGATGGTCTGCGCCACGTCGATGTGGTAGTGGTCCTCGGTCAGGGGGAAGAATTGCAAGCGCACCGAATTTTCCTTGCCCGCTTTCAACACCTGGCCGCGGGTCTGGATGCGCCGGCCCATGACTCCAAAGAAGCTGTGGCTGATGTGGCCGCCGGCGTCGGTGGAATTGACGATCAGCGCGTCGCCGCCGCGCAGATAGCCCAGGGCAATGGCCGTGTTGGCGTTGTTGCCGCTGTAGGGCCTGACCTCGGCCTGGGCGCAATGGAACAGTTCCCTGACCTCCTTGGCGGCCATGGTTTCGATCTGGTCGATGTATTGCGTCCCCTGGTAGTAGCGGTTGATCTTGGCGCCGACGTTGGGGTGGCCCTCGGCGTAGCGGCCCATGAAATCGTTGAGCTGGATGGAGCGGACGGCCGGGCTGGGGGTGTTCTCGCTGGCGATGAGGTTGATGCACTCCCGGCCGCGCCATTGGTTCTGTTTTTCGACAATGGCGAAAATATCTTTTGTATCGACGGGCATGGGACCTCCTTTTTGTTTATGTTTTATAAAATCTTGTCTTCAACGTCCTGACTCAGGAAATCGAGCCGGGCCTGGTGCCGCCCCCCTTCGAAGGAGGTTTCGAGGAAAACGTCGACGATGCGCAGCGCCGTACCTACGTCGGTCACGCGGGCGCCGAGGGCCAGGACGTTGGCGTTGTTGTGGCCGCGGGCGGTCCGGGCGTCGTTCTCGTCGCGGCACAGGGCGGCGCGCACGTTCTTGAACTTGTTGGCCACGATGGACATGCCGATGCCCGAGCCGCAGACCAGGATGCCGACCGTGTTTTCCGGATCCGCGGTGACCGCGGCCGCCGCCTTGGCGCCGTACTCGGCCCAGTTGGCCGCTTCGTCGGAAAAAACTCCGTAATCCTTCACCGCGTAATGCTGCTCCTGCAGGAATTCCCTGATCTGTTCCTTCAGCGCGAAACCGGCATGGTCGGAAGCTACTACGAGTTTCATGCGTGCCTGCCCTTTGGCGATCATATCGTCATGATGGATGAAATTCGATCGCGGTGCTGCGTTCATCTCTATTTGCAAAAATAATATAGATCAACCCGAAAGTCAATAGCGGAAAAAGCATATGTTTGGTTTTGCAAAACACATGACTCGTTCACCCCTCCGCGTTTGACCTTTCCGCGGTTCGGTGAAATTTGAACGGCAAACTCGTCCGCCAACTTTCAGTGGCGGACTCAAACAGTGCCGTTCACGGCCGAAGCGGCCGGCATTTCCCCTCGCCGGGAAAGGGGCCCAAACGCTCCGTAGGTTCACTCGTCATGTTTTTACAAAATAGACTGGGATTGGTTCAATAAAAGGCTTCGCGCTGCTCTTCCTCGGCTCCGACGACGATGGCCGGGGCGTCGGTGCGCGGGCAGACGTTTTCACAGATGCCGCAGCCGATGCACAGGTCGGGGACTACGTAGACCTGCTTCACTTTCTTGAGCTTGCCGCGGAAATTGTAGAGCTCGACCTCGCGCAGGCGGATCGCCTTTTCGGGCACCGGGCAATGCTCCTCGCAGACGCCGCAGTTGTGGCCGTCGGCGTAGGTGTAGCAGGTGCTGCGGTTGATCACCGCCGTGCCGATCTTGAACTGCTTCTTTTCTTCCAGCGCGAGGCTGGCCAGGGCGTGGGTCGGGCACACCCGGGTGCAGCGTACGCATTCGTATTCGCAGTAACCGCATGAAGGGGCAAGCAGCGGGGTCCAGAGCCCGTCGAGCCCGGCCTGGAGCAGCGCCGGCTGGATGGCATTGGTCGGGCAGGCCTGCATGCAGGCGCCGCAGCGGATACATTTTTTCAGGAAATCCTTTTCGGCGGCAGCCCCGGGCGGGCGGATGAAAGGGTGGCCCTTCGTTTTTTTACCGGCCGCGATCTGGGGCAGGGCCGCAGCGACCAGACCGCAGCCGACGGCGCTAAGGATCTGTCGCCGCCGTGGAGCCAGGGCCGGGACTTGCCCGGCCTTGGGGAGTTGCCAGCGGACGTCGATGGCCGCGACCGGGCAATCCTTCACGCAGTTCATGCAGACCAGGCATTCCGATTTCTGATAATCCGTGAACGGGCCGCCGTAGTAGGTGCAATGCCCGGCGCAGGCATTGCACTGGGTGCAGTTCGGATTGACGTGCAGGCGGAAGAGCGAGTACTTGGCCAGCCAGCCGTAGAGGGCACCCAGGGGGCAGAGGTAATTGCAGAAGAAGCGGCGGCGGTACAGGTTCAGCAGCAGCAGGCCGAAAAAAATCGCGCCGATGACGAAGCTCAGCAGAAAGGTCCGCTGCGTACCGCTCAGCAGCCAGGCGCGGCTGAAATCGTACAGCGGCTTGATGATCCTGCTGCCCAGGCTTTGGCTGTTGGCCCCGCTTTCCAGGGCGTGCTGCAGGAGAAAATTCAGCCCTGGGAAAAGGGTGACCGAACTGCTGCGGGTGAGCAGGGAGAAAGGATCGAGCCAGCCCAGCCACTGGGTGGCAAACAGCGAAGCGACCAGCAGCACGATCAGCAGTATGTATTTCCAGCGCAGTGCTCCGTGGTGGGAAGCGATCTTTTTCTTCACGCGCCTTGAACCCAGCCAGGTGAAGAACTGCTGCAGCGCGCCGAAAGGGCAGATCCAGCCGCAGAAAAAGCGGCCGAGGACCAGGGTCAGGACGAGCGGCACCAAGGCCAGCAAAAAGGGGCGCAGGAATGGCCCGGCCAGGGCGTTCACCCAGAGGTTCAGGGGGTCGATGTAAAAGAAAGCGCCCGTATGGGGCAGGCTCTCGACCGCGATCCTGCCGCTAATCAGGAGCAAAAAGAAAAACAGGATGGAGAACAACACCTGGCTGGCGGCGCGCAGCCGCTGCCATTGTTTCCCCTTTTTGGCGTTCATGGCCCGCTCAGATTGAAAGCGATTGGATGGGGATCCTGGCCGTTTCGATCTCGCCCATTTTCCGGTTGAACGCCGCCTGCAGGAATTCGAGCTGGCCGGGGTTCATGCCGAAGAGCGCTGCCGCCGCCACGTCGGCGTGCATGATGTGGGTGGTGGCGATGACGGTCTTGCGCAGTTCCACGTCGCTCAGTCGGCCGCCGATCGGGCCGTTGCGCGTCAGAACGCGAAAGGCGTCGACCAGCACCAGGTGGTTGCTGAAACCGTTGGCCAGGTCGGCGATGTTCTCGCCCATGTCTCCGTGCAGCTTGCCGCGGTTGCCGCCCAGGATGCCGTAGAGGTTTTTCATGGCGATGGTCAGCCCCGCGCTGCCGTGGTGCTTGAGGATCGGCACGTTGATGAATTTGTCGACTTCGAGGAAATCGCGGAAAACCGGCCATTTACCCAGATAATCGCCGTGAAAATCGTGGCTGACCAATCGGTTTTCGTCGCAATAACGGACCTCGGCCCCGGCTTTCTTGGCCATGGCGGCGATGCCGCTGCGCTCGTAGCAATCTTCGGCCGTGTGGCAGGTGTGGTCCATGACCACCACCTTCTTGGCCCCGGCGGCGAAGGCCAGCTCGATCACCGCCCGTAGCACTTCGGGGTTGGTGCACGCGGCCTGCTCGACCGTCCGGTTCCAGCCGATGTTGGGCTTGACCATGACCACGTCGGTGCGGGAGACGATCTTGTCCATGCCGCCGATCATGGCGATGGCCCGCTTGGCGATCTCGTACGGCGAATCGCCCTGCACCTGCGCCACCAGCGGCCCGCTCGTCTTGTTCTGGCCGGGCAGGAGCGATGGCAGGGTCAGGGCGCTCGAAAACAGCAGGCCATTTTTTACGAAGGTTCGTCTTTTCATGGGCATATCTTAATCGACGGCGCCCAGGCGGTCAATAGCGGCCCGAAAAAAACTATTTAAAGCTTTTCAACAGTTCGACCAGGAAATCCCAGACTTTGCCGATCGACTCCACCTGGATCTTTTCGTCCGGGGAATGGGGATTTTTGAGGGTCGGTCCGAAGGAGATCATGTCCATGCCCTCTTTCTTGTCCCCGATGATGCCGCACTCGAGACCGGCGTGGATCGCCTCTACGTGCGGCTTTTTGCCGAAAAGGCTTTCGTAGACCTTCTGGCAGCGCGCCAACAGCGGCGATTCCATGTTCGGCTGCCAGGAGGGGTAGCCGTTGCCGCTGACCACTTCGGCCCCGGCCAGGCGGCCGATGATCTCGATCCGGGTGGTCAGGGCGTGCAAGCGCGTCATGACCGAACTGCGCTGGCTGGTGATGACCTCGAGCTTGCTGTTGCGGATCTTGATGTTGGCCAGGTTGTTGGAGGTCTCCACCAGGCCGTGAATGTCGGTCGACATGGCGGCCACGCCGTGCGGCAGGGCGAAAAGGAGGTTGCAAATCTTCGGGCTGCTTTCGGCGGTCAAGGCGCGCTTGCCGGTGGTCTCCGGCATCGGTTCCAGGCTGAGCTTCAGGTTGGGATCGGTGTTCTTGAATTCCTTCCTGAAAACCTGGTCCCAGTCGGCGACCGTTTTTTCGAGATTCTTGAAACTGTCCTTGGCGAAGAAGATGTCGGCCCAGGCGTCGCGCGGGATGGCGTTGTGAGCCGTGCCGCCGGCGATGTCGGCGATGCGCAGGTCGGTTTCCTTCTGCAGCTGCAGGAGGGTGCGCACCAGGACGCGGATGGCGTTGGCCCGCTCCTCGTTGATGTTGACTCCCGAGTGGCCGCCGGTCATGCCGCCGGCTTTCAAGCGGGTCATGACATAACCGGCTGGCGGATCCTCGTACTGCAACGGTAGCGTGATGTGAGTGTCGCGGCCGCCGGCGCACCCGACCGTGAATACTCCTTCGTCCTCGGAATCGACGTTGAGCAGTATCTTGCCGTCGATGAAATCGCCCTGCAGGGCGTTGGCGCCGGTCAAGCCGGTCTCTTCATCGACGGTGAAAAGCAGCTCCAGCGGAGGGTGGGCGGCTTTTTTGTCCAGGGCCAGGGTCATGGCCATGGCCAGGGCGATGCCGTTGTCGGCGCCCAGGGTGGTTTTGTCGGCCTTCAACCAGCCGTCGGCAAAGACGAAGCGGATCGGGTCCTTGGCGAAATCGTGGGGGGAATCGGCCGTTTTTTCGCAGACCATGTCCATGTGTCCCTGGATGACGACGGTCGCGGTCTTCTCGTAGCCCGGCGTGCCCGGGACCCGGATTAAAACGTTCCCCACCTTGTCCGGCTTGGCGACCAGGTCGTTTTTCTTTGCCCAGTCAAGCAAATAAGCGGCTATTTTTTCTTCATTTTTCGAGCAGCGGGGGATGGCGCTGATCTCTTCGAACAGAGCTAGAATTTGTTTTGTTTTTTCGTGTTTGATATCCATTGACACTCCTTATAAAAAAAAAATATATATAAAAAAAACACTTTTGTCAATCAAGAAATTTTTCGCCTGGGCCGATAATCCCGTTTTAGGCTTCTTTTTCCCTTGTTTTTAATCTATAATGGGATCCACGCGCGCAGCGCGAATGCAAAATGGATGGCCAGTGAGGAGGACTTGGGCAACCCGGCAATGGAGATGAAAAACAAAGTCAAGCGCGGCTTTTCCCTGGCCGCAACCCTGCTCGCCGTCTGCTCCCTGTCCGGCGCAGATCAATGGCTGAACGAGAACCAGGTGCACCAGGCCATGCACGCCGAGGCCTACCGGCTCCTGGCCCAGAAGATCGATTCGGTGCGGGACGGTACGCCGGGCGGCTTCGACTACCATATCGAGCAGGCCTACGAAAAAATAAAGAATCGCCTCCCCTCCGACTCGCTTTCGGCCAGTGAGCTGGAGGTCTGGCTGCAGCAATTCAATCCGGACCCCGGCCACAGGCCGGCCGTCGGCAATGAAAATGAATTCCAGACCCTGATCGATCTTTATATCTCGGGCATGTCCTTGGAGATCATCAATACCCTGCAGTACGAATGCGAGCAGGCCGCGGACCTGATCGCCGTGGTGGCCGAGATCGCGGCCGAGATGAAAAAAATTCCCCACCCGGACCGGGAAGCCCTGGAGCAGGCGCTGGAGCGTTCGGACTTGACGGGAAAAACGCAGGCCATCGTGAAAAACATCGACCGCCGCTGGAGCGTTCCGGCCGCCGGCACCAACATTTTCGCCGCTTACAGTGTCTGGAAAAAAAACATGACCGGCCTGAAAGCCGATAAAAACCTGCGCCTGGTCTTTGATCTTGGCGACAGCTACCGGGCGCGCTACCCTTTTTTGGACGAATTCATCCGCGAGTACCGCCGCCTGGCCGAGGCCTTCCGCCAAGCGGTCCTGGACCTGAACGCCATGCTCGTTGACGAAAATCCTTAGCCGATCCGCGCCTGGAAGCGCTCCAGGAATTCCCCTTCGGAAAAGATGTGCTTCATGCCGAACTGGTGGTTGGAATAGGCCGAAAACTCCTTGATGGCGGCGGCGATGAAATCGAAGTTGGTTTCCGGGTCGCTACCGGCGTTGCAGATGTAGATGGAGCGCAGCAGATCGATCTGGTTGCTGAGTTCGTCCTTCAGGGTCGGTTTCTTTTGCGCAGGTTGCCTTTTCGTGGCTAGGCCGCACAGGTCGCGCAAATAGTCGTCGCTGTCCAGAACCCTGGCCGGGGTTTCCCTTTTCTGGTAATAGCGGCGGACCAGGTAGGGAATGCCGGTTTCGCTCGATTTTTTTATCTCCTCGTTCTCCACCACCCAGCCCAGGTTGCGAAAGCTCACCCGGCTGGAAACGGTGCGGAAGATGTTCTCCACCAGGGGCTTGATGGTGTTTTCGACCGATTCGGCCACGGTGTTGAACTTGTTCAAGACGTAATACACTTTAAAATTTTCCACGTAGTAGCGCAAGACGCGGATGAAATTGTCCTGGGGGAACTGCTCCGCCGCTTCGTTAATGAAGTCGTCGAGGTTTTTGGCTTCGGGATCCTGGCCGTGCTGCAGGAAATCATGCAGGCGCTGGAATAGCGGCGCCGGCTGTCCGTCTGCGGGAAAATACCTCTCCCGGACCAGGGGGGCGGAGAGCATGATGTTCAGCATGCGGAAGAGAATGGCCTTGGCGATCTCGGCCGCCGCCAGCGTGGCCGCCCGCAGCCCCGGAGTGAACAGGATGATGCCGCTGTTGGAGATGGGCAGGAAATCCAGGACATGGGTGTCCAGGCCGGCTTTCAGGTCGATGATCACGTAATCGGCCCGTAGGACGTTGATGGCCTGGACCAGCTTGTTCTTGGTGGCGGAATCGAAATTAACGATATCATGGACGAAGCCGCGCGGCGAGGCGATGAAATTGAATTTGGCGAAGGCCCGGTCGGGATCCATGCTTAACGGCAGGGCCTGCCGGCATTCCTCCATGGAGGTCCCTTTTTTTAGGAAATGGAACAGGTCCCTTTCCACGGGCGCATCCAGGAAATTCCTCAGGCTGGACGTGCCCGTGTCCATGTCGATGAGAACGGTGGACTGGGTCTTGGCCAGGGCCAGGGCGAGATTCAGGGCGAAGGTGGTCTTGCCGACGCCGCCTTTCCCCGAAGATACCGGCAGGATCCTCATCGACGCGCCATTCAGTCCAATTTCTTGATGCTCGGAAAGATCTTGTCGACCAACGGGGCAAATTGATCCTTCTCGTCTTTTTCCCAGCCGATGGCGCAAATCAACACTGATTGCTTCACGACGATCAGCGCCACTTCCACCGTCCAGGTTTCGTCGTCGCGCTGGCCTTCGCCGCTGAAAAAATCGGTCGTCATGCCGTTCAGTTCGCCCTGGCGCACGTCTGAAAGGGCGTTGAAATCATCAATCTCTTCCTTCAAGATGAGGGCATTGTAGGTTCTCAGGGCCTTGGTCAGGTTGTTTTCCTTCAGCAGGAGTCGCAGCACGCAGAACGAATCGCCCTGCGGAGCGTCGGCATACAGGGCGCCGATCTCCTCTTCGCTGTCGATCTCCCAATCGTCAGGCAGCCAGATCGAGACGCCGCCAACAGGGTTTTTAAAAATCTCCGCGCCAGCCGTTCCGCCGGCAGCGGTCAGCAAAAAGACGAATATCAGCAGGGATATCGCTTTTTTCATTCCCTTCCGCTCCTTTTCATCATGGCCTCCCGAGGCAATATAGACCACGTAGCAATAAAAATCAATAGCCGCCCTGGGGGCCCCGGCTCGGGAAAAAACTTTTTAGATACCGCCCTCTTTTATCTCAATGGCGGGGTCGGCCATTATTTTCCCAATCACCTGCAGCGCGGCCGCCGTCTCGCCGCTGCTGAAATACTCACTGCGCCCGGCAGCGGGGCCGGGATTAAGCCGGCCGCTCAGGAGCAAGCGGCGCCATAATTGCCGGGCCACGGGTTCGCCGGTATCGATCACTTCGACCCCAGGGCCGCAGATGGCGGCGAGCTGGCTGCGCACGAGCGGATAGTGGGTGCAGCCGAGCACCAGGGTATCGATTCCCTTTTCCAGCAGCGGCCGCAGATTTTTTTTCAGGATGGCTTCCAGGCGCGAATCGTCGAGGCGGCCGGCCTCGATCAACTCCACCAGGCCGGCTACCGGCTGGGTGTACACTTTCAGCCCGGCCGAGAAATTTTCCAGCAGCCGGAAAAAGCGCCCTCCTTTCAGGGTCAACGGCGTGCCCAGGACGCCGATCCTCTTGTTCCGGCTCAGCCCTTGCGCGACCTTCAGCGCCGGCTCGATGCCGATGATCTCCCAGTCCGGGTAGGTCAGACGCAGCCGCTCCAGGGCCGCTTCGCTGGCCGAATTGCAGGCTACGACCAATGCCTTTGCGCCGCGGTCAAGCAAAAAGCGGCTGATGGCCAAAGAACGTCGGCGGACGAATTCACTCCCCTTGCTGCCGTAGGGGCAATGGGCCGAATCGGCGAAATAGACCATGTTTTCAAATGGGAGGATGCGCCGCGCGGCCAGCATGACCGACAGGCCGCCGATGCCCGAGTCAAAAAATCCGATCGGCGCCGTTAAAGGAAATACTTTGTCTTGTTTTTCGTCCATGACCTTTCTCGCCGATTATACACTATTATGGTCCTTGGCGCATCCTGTTTTTGCTTGACAAACCCCGTGATGGTTTGTACCATGAGGCAGCCGCGAAGAGGGGCTGCAACCATGGATGAAAAGGAAAAAACCCGGGAACTGGTTGTTGTCGACGTCAGGCACTACAGGAAAGTCAAGAAAGCCCTGCACGAGAGCGAGGAGCGCTACCGCCAGCTCTTCGAAAACATTCCCATCGGCATCTACCGCACTACCCCGGACGGCCGCATCGTCGACTCCAACCCCGCCCTGGTCAAGATGCTGGGTTATAAGTCGTTCGCCGAGCTGGCCGCCCGGAATCTCAAAAAAGATTTCTCCGACGCCGGCTACCAGCGCCGAGACTTCGTCAAGGTACTGGAGCGGGACGGTGAGATCAGGGGGCTGGAGTCGGTCTGGAAAAAACGGAATGGCGGTGAAATCCATGTGCGCGAGAATGCCAAGCTCATCCGTGTCGAGGGTGGGCAGGTTTTTTTTGAAGGGACGGTCGAGGATATCACCCTCAGCAAGCAGGCGGAGGAGGCTCAGCGCAAGCGGACCGAACAGCTGGAGATTCTCAATCGAGTCATCTGCGCCGGCAATCTGGTCGACTCGATATCGGAGCTCCTTGGCCGCATCCTCGACCACGTAGTCCGGCTGCTCAATTTCGAAATGGCGGCGGTCTATATGTTCGACAGCGCTTCCAAACGGGTTTCCCTGGTGGCCAAAAAAGGGCTGCCGAAGAAGTTTCTCCTCAATGAGCCATACACGTCGACCGATGTACTCCCGTTCGCTTCGGTGCTGAAATATTCCCGGCCGGTGTTCGCCGACCAGATCC
>JAPKZM010000060.1 GCA_026393775.1 Candidatus Aminicenantota bacterium | reverse complement strand
ATTCGATGCGTAATGCCTTGATTATGGGTGCTGCAGGAAGAGATTTCCATAATTTCAACACTTTTTTCCGGAACAACCCCGACGTGCGGGTCAAAGCCTTCACCGCCACACAGATCCCCGACATCGCCGGGCGCAAATATCCCAGGGAACTGGCCGGGGAATATTATCCCCAGGGCATTCCCATCTACCCTGAAACGGAACTGGTTTCGCTGATCAAAAAACTGGATATCGAGGACGTCTATTTCGCCTACAGCGACGTCCGCCACACCTATCTCATGGACAAGGCTTCGGAAGTCATGGCTGCCGGTGCCAATTTTATCCTGCTCGGACCCGAAGACACTATGGTCGCGAGCACCAAGCCGGTGGTTTCCGTTTGCGCGGTTCGCACGGGTTGCGGCAAGAGCCAGACCACGCGTCGGGTCAGCCAGATCCTGATCGGTATGGGCTATAAAGTGGCCGCCATCCGCCATCCGATGCCTTACGGCGACCTGGTGAAGCAGAAGGTTCAGAAATTTGTCACCAAGGCCGATCTGCTCAAGCACAAGTGCACCATTGAGGAAATGGAAGAATATGAACCTCATATTGAAAACGGGGTCATCGTCTTTGCCGGAGTGGATTACGAGGCTATCCTGCGCGAGGCCGAAAAAGTCGCCGATATCATCCTCTGGGACGGCGGCAACAACGATTTCCCCTTTTACAAATCGGACCTGGAAATCGTGGTGGCCGATCCGCACCGCGCCGGGAACGAAAGGGAATATTATCCCGGTGAAGTCAATTTCCGCCGGGCCGATGTCATCGTCATCAATAAAATCGATACCGCCGACCTGGAAAATATCTTGGAAGTCAGGGACAATATCCGCGAATTGAATCCCGGCGCCATTGTTGTTGACGCCGCCTCCCCCCTGCAAGTCAAAGACGGCGATAAAATCAGCGGCAAGCGAGTGCTGGTCATCGAGGACGGCCCGACGCTGACCCACGGCGAAATGCAATACGGCGCCGGGGTCATGGCCGCCGAAAAATACGGCGCCGGGGAAGTGGTGGATCCCAGGGAATATGCCGTGGGCACGATTGCGGAAACCTTTAAAAAGTATCCCGATATCGGCGTTTTGCTGCCGGCCATGGGCTACGGAGCCAAACAGATGAAAGACCTGGAAGCGACGATCAACAAAGTGGATTGCGATTTGATCATCATCGCCACCCCGATCGACCTGGGCCGGATCGTCAAGTTCAAAAAACCCACCGTGCGCGTGGGTTATGAACTCCAAGAAATAGGCCGGCCGAACCTGGAAGATGTTTTGAAAAAGAAATTCAGGAAGAAGTAGAAATAATACTGCCGGGAAAGGGGAAGTCGCGTTGACGCAAGCGGCTTTCCGGATTATATTTGTAATGGAAGAAAATGAAGAATAAACTGGCTCTGATCGCTTTCGGAGGAAATGCCATGCTAGCGGCCGGCGAAAAAGGCACGGCCAAAGAACAATACCGCAATGCCCAAAAAGCGGCGCAACTGATGGTGGAAATCATCCGCAAAGGCTACGAGCTGATCATCGTCCATGGCAACGGCCCCCAGGTCGGCAATATCCTCTTGCAAATGGAAGCTGCCGCCACCACGATTCCCGCTTTGCCCCTGGATGTTTGCGACGCCATGACCGAGGGCAGCATGGGCTACATGCTGGAGCGTGCCATTCTGAACGAATTGCGCAAGCGCTCCATTGACAAGGAAGTGACCACGGTGTTGACCCAGGTGGTGGTGGACCGTGAAGACAACGCTTTCCAAAAACCGACAAAACCCATCGGCCCCTTCTACAACAGTTTCCGGGCCGGGCAGTTAAAAAAGGAAAACAAGTGGCAAATGGTGGAGGATGCGGGCCGCGGTTTCCGGCGCGTCGTGCCCTCGCCCCTGCCCATCGATATCATACCCAAGCGCGCCATCCGGGCCATGGTGGAAAAGGGTATCATCGTCATTGCCGCCGGCGGCGGCGGTATCCCGGTTTTTATCAATTCTTCCGGGCTGGTCGAGGGGGTCGAAGCGGTCATCGATAAGGACCATGCGTCAGCCCTGATCGCCCGGGAAGCCAAGGCCGACTTGTTCATCATTCTTACCGGCGTCGACCGGGTGGTGGAAAATTTTGGTCGTCCCGATGCCCGGCCGATCGCCAGTATGGACGTGGACAAAGCCCAGGAAATGCTCGCTCAGGGGCAGTTCCCGCCGGGATCCATGGGACCGAAAATAACCGCGGCCATTGAATATATCCGCGGCGGCGGCCAGGAAGTACTGATCACCTCGGCGGAGAAGCTGAAAGCCGCCCTGGCCGACCGTTCGGGTACGAAAATCGTCAGGGGGAACCAGGCGGCGAACCATGTCGAAAATTTGTTCAGGGAGATGCAACAGCGTGGATAAACAATTAGAGAACAGTCTGGATATCGGCAATGAAGATATCGATTTCATCAAATCGTATCTCAAGGGAAAATCCCAACCGCTTGAATTCGCCGACATCGTCTATCAGGTGGCTCTTTTCAAGACCCAGGACAACCGCAAGAGCCGGGTCAAGGTCTATGACCCCGACTGCGAATACAGCCCCGGAGATCTTATTTACAAGGAATACCCGGGCCAGCTGCCAATCGGCAATAAAAAATACACTTCGGTGGAGCAGGGGATCATCCTCAAAGTCGAAGATGTGCGCAACCGCCAGGGCCGTGACGAGATCCGCCTCAGCTATGATGGGACGTCGGAATTCCGCAAGTACGCGGAGTACCTGAAAAAGCAGAAAATAGAGCTGCTGCTGCCCCACAAAGGGCAAAAAACCTGCAAGGAAAGCGAGTACCTCACCGTCGATCATGATCCGCGCCGCACCCAGTCGCCGCTGATCGAGCGTGATTTCGCCATATTGCGCAAGAAGTTGACTACCGTGCTGAACAAAGAAAATTCCATCGCCTTTATCAGCGACAAGATGATGCTGAAAGAAAACCTGAAGGAACTGGCGCCGGAAGTATTTTCTGCCGTCAAGGAATTTCTGAAGACCCGGCAGACTTCGGAAAGCACCGAGTTCTTCGTCGAGAATTTCGTCAAGGTCGCGCCCGCCGATCCCGCCTTCGCAGCGACTTGTTTCGCCTTGAATTACATCATGACCACCCAGTACAAGATCGACCTGCAGCAAACCAGCGCTCGCGGCTGGGGAAAGTGGCATTTGCTGTCCGTCCTCTATCATATCAAGAAAAACGCCCTGATCGGGGAGACGAATCCCTTTTTGAACCGCCTCAGTTTTGAGAACAAGAAAAACCTGCTGCAACGTAGGAAAAAACTCGAGGAATCGATCTTCAGCGAGGGTGAAACCAGGTACTTTCTGACCCAGAGGGAGATCGCTTCCGGGGCGGTCCGCCTGAAATCCGGCCTATACCGTTTCGGTTCGGACATCGAGATCGAAGCCCTGGACACCTTCACCCACAAGAAGCATACGCTGTATTATTACCAGGATGAAAACCTGCTGCTGGGATTTGAACGGATTTTCGAGACTTACAAGGCGCTGCAGGGGGCGACCCTGGTCTTTGAGCAGACGGCGGCGGAGGAGTTTCAATTTACCATAAAAACCACCAAAAAAGGCCTCATTACCGACAAGATCGTCTATGACGCCGAGAAGAAAATATTTCAGGTCAGTCCGGATAAAATGGCGTCGCAGGTTTGTGTCAACAAGTCCATATTTCTGGAAGCCGAAGTTTTTCATATCCTGGCCGAGCGGATGGAGGAATTCCGCAAGATCGAAACCTACAATAAATTGTTCCATAAAATATTCCTGGAATTCGGCGGCCGGGAAAAAAATTATGAAATTCATCTCCTGAGGCTCTACCATATCCTGGACCTGATCGCTCCCGTCGACCTTAAGCTGGTTGAAGAGGTCATCTTGAGTAATCCGGAGTTTGTTCCGGCCGAGAAGCTGGCCGGGGTCTTTTACCTGGATAAGGATGCCGTGATGGAAATCGAGGAAGAAGAGCGGGATCGCCGGCAGGGATTGATCGAGGAAATGAAGCGCAAGCGCGAGGTTTCGCGCAAGCACCAGCTGGATGAAGAACTCAAGGTCAAGGAAGAGATCCGCCTGATCCGCGAAGAGCGGCGAAAGAAGCGCGAAGAAGAGATGTGGCAGAAGGAGAAACTGCTCCATGAGAAGGAATCCAGGCGCCGGCAAGAGAGCACTTTCTCGACCAGCGAGAAGCAGCCTGGCGCCGACGTGGAAGGCCGCGTCCGTATGGGGCCGAAAAAGCCGTACTCCAGGGAGGATGAAGCCGTGGCCAAGGCCAGCATCCCCCTCGAAGCCTCCCTCGCCAAGCCGGAATCGGGGAAGAAACTGAAGAAAAAGATTGATGTCGAAAAAATGGTAAAGACGGTCCGCAAGGGACAAAAAAAGATCCTGGAGGAAAAAATCGAGCTTGATGAAATAAAAAAACAGATCATGCAGGCGGACATAAGTGAAATAGACTCTGAAAATGAAGCGCCGGTGGAAAAGAAAAAACCGGTCAAGGGCGAGGAAGTGCGTTACCAGGATGAAGGCGGTTTTGGCGGGATCCTGGCCAGCCAGCTTGATGAAATCGTAAAGAAGGACACGAAGAAGGATACTGCCAACGAAAAGAAAGGCAAAAGGAAGGCCGAAAAAAAATGAAAATCCTGCTCTTTTCTTGGATCAAAGAACTGGAGCGCCTAGCGATCGAAAAAGCGGGCATCCCTTCCATCGTATTGATGGAGAACGCGGCGCTGGCGGCTGCCGCCTATTTTGCGGCCGAATTTCCTCCCAACCGTTTCTCCGACTGCCTGGTACTGTCCGGCAAGGGCAACAATGGCGGAGACGGTCTGGCCATCGGCCGCCGGTTGCTGGAACGGGGCTACAGCGTGCGCTTCCTCCTCCTGGTCCCGCCCGCTCAACTCAGCCCCGACGCCAAG
>JAPKZM010000194.1 GCA_026393775.1 Candidatus Aminicenantota bacterium | reverse complement strand
TATGGATCGCCGGCTTGAAATAGCTTAAAAGAAAAGCAAGGAGGATATAGTATGAGCGAAAAACCCGTCGAGAAGGCCAGCATCATTGTCATGAGCGGCGACATGGACAAGGTCATAGGAGCCCTTATCATCGCCAACGGCGCCGCCGCCTTCGACATGCAGGTGTCGATGTTCTTCACTTTCTGGGGATTGAAAGTCATCCAAAAAGGCAACCTCACCGGCAAGGGGGTCATGGGCAAGATGCTGGGCCTGATGAACCGCGGCGACATCAACCGCCTCAACCCGTCCAAGCTGAGTTTCGGCGGCATGGGCCGCTGGATGTTCAAGAAGATGATGAAGAAAAACAACGTCATGCCTCTGCCCGAGATGCTCAAGCAGGCGCAGGCGCAGGGGGTGAAACTCACCGCCTGCGAGATGACCATGAACGTCATGGAGATCGCCAAGGAGGACCTGATCGACGGCGTACAGATCGGCGGCGTCGCCTCCTTCATCGCCGACGCCTCGGAATCCAAGTTCACGCTGTTTATCTGATCCCGTTTCATCGAAAATAGGAAAACCACGGGCAACTGTCCGAGCATCGGCCGCCTACCAACACTATGTTTTTGCACTAGATGGTTCCACATGACCGCCGAATTGCGTGGAACCATAGTGCAAAAACATCTAGTGTTGGTATACTTCAAATCATCCCGAACCGTCAGGTGAGGGATTGATTTGTATATCCCCAAGGGTACCAACACTATGTTTTTGCACTAGCTGGTTCCACATGACCGCCGAATTGCGTGGAACCATAGTGCAAAAACATCTAGTGTTGGTATAGCCATACTAAATGGTTTCAGCGGCTGCCAGAACTTGCTGAAACCATAGTATGGCTATATAATTATTCATGCATTTCAGCGTCCGATTACCGGTCGATGACTTCCGCGAGCGAATCGAGAGCGAAATCGCCGCCAACCCGGTGCTAGTCCTGACCGCCGAGACCGGGGCCGGGAAATCGACCCGCGTCCCCTACTGGCTGTGGCAGGCCGGCGTCAAGGTCCACGTCACCCAGCCGCGGCGCATCGCCGCCCGCGCGCTGTCCAATTATTTGTCCCGCGTCTGCAATGTCCACTGGGGGCAGGAGATCGGCTACCAGACCGGCTTGGACAGCAACAAATCGCCCAGGACGGAACTCCTTTACCTGACCGACGGCGTGCAGATGGTTCAGGAAATCCAGGGCAAGCGGGAATATGACGTGCTCATCCTGGACGAGATCCACGAATGGAACCTGAACCAGGAGGTGCTGGTCGGACTGGTCAAGAAAAACCTGGACAGCGGCTATTACCAGCGCAGCGGCAAGCGGGTCGTGATCATGAGCGCCACCTTGAAGGCCAGGCAGATCTCGACGTTCCTGAATCACTCCCCGGTCATCACCATTCCCGGCCGCGGTTTCCCGGTGGCTTGCCAGCGGCGCCACCCCTGTTTTTTCCTCCCGGACGCCGTCAATCTGCTCGAGAGCGGCCACAACGTCCTCATCTTCCAGCCCGGGAAACAGGAGCTCGAGGAGACCATGCAGAACCTGAAAGAGCTGTTGGAACACGACAAGCAGCAGGCGGTCATCCTCCCCCTGCACTCGGAACTCTCCATCAGCGAACAGACCAAGGTTTTCAAGAATTATCCTCTGCCCAAGGCCATCGTGGCCACCGACATCGCCCAGACCAGCCTGACCATCGACGATATCGACGCGGTCATCGACAGCGGCGTTAAGAAGGAAGTACGGCTGGTCTCGGGCATCGAGGGATTGTATCCCACCGAGATCTCCACCTCCGAATGCCGTCAGCGCGCCGGCCGGGCCGGCCGGGTGAAGAAGGGGATTTATATCCTCTGCTCCGAGCGCGCCATGGAGGACCGCAGCGATTATCCCGAACCGGAAATCCGCCGCCTCAACCTGGAAAGCGTCGTCTTGCGCATGTGCAAATGGGGACTGGCGCCGCTGGAGTTCAATTTTTTTCACCGCCCCAACCGCAGCCTGATCCTCAAGGCGATCCAGAATCTCAAGAATTTCGGTGCCCTGAGCCCGGAGAACAAGGTGACCGTTGACGGCCGCAGGATGGCCGAGCTGCCCCTGTCGGTGCGCAGCGCGCGGCTGCTGCTGGAAGCCGAAAAAGGCGGCCCCCGGGTCACCGATCGCGCCCTGAAGGCCATCGCCATCTTCGAAACCCGGGGCATCGTCAACAAGGAGTTCGCCGGCGGGTGTTATTCCCGCTCGCCGTACAAATCGGACCTGATCAACCAGCTCGAGATATGGGAAAGCCAGAAAGAGAACGCCCGGGTGATCTCGCGCAAAAAAACGGCCCTGGCCTGGGAAATTTACACCGAGCTCAGGAAGCGGCTGGACCGGCCCGTCCCCCGAAGGGACGCCGCCCAAGGTATTGGGACGGCAGCCCCCCGAAGGGACGCCGCCCAAAGTTTTGGGACGGCAGCCGCCAGGGGACAATGGTCCGAGGGCGACCAGAAGCATCTTTTCCGAGCCATCCTGTCGGCCTTTTGCGACGGCGTCTATTTCAAGGGCGATGGGATTTACTGGCGGGAAAAAGAGGAGAGGCAGATCGAGCGCACGTCGATCCTGAACGAGGTCAAGCCGGAAATGGTCGCCGCCCTGCCCTTCGATCTGATCATCAACCGCGAAGACCAGAAGACCGGCAACAAAGAGGAGAAATACATCCCATTGCTCACTTTCGCCTCGGAGCTGTCCCTGAAGCAGCTGGCCGAACTCGCCCCGTTCAGCTATGAAAAGCGCCGAGCCATAGTCCTGAAAGAGGATAAGATCAGCGTGGATGAACAAATTTTCTTCGGAAGCAGACTGATCAAAACCGTCCCCGCCGATCCCGATTGGACCAGCACCGACGAAAAACACGCCCTGCTGACCCTGGCCCTGCAATGGTTCGCTGACAACTATCCGTGGCTGCCCTGCCGCGGCGAGATAGAAAAAAACCGCGCCTGGTTCAAGGAGGCATCCGCCGTGTTGGGTGAAAAACTGCCGCCCTTCGACCACGTGCTCAGTGAATTCCTCTACCGGGAATTGCGCCGCAGCCTCAAGATCGATGACCTGCGCTTTTTTTTCCAGTTTCACCCCGCCCTGCAGCGCATCACCCTCAGCCATTTGCTGCCCTACGCCTGGCTGAAAAAATTGCAAGCGGCGCACTGGCCCGGCTGCCTGCGGATCAAGGATATGGAAATCCCCTTGACTTATATCGGCCAGAAAGCATTCCTTACCCTGGATTACGAACACTTCCATCGCTTGCAAAAGGATGAAATCACCCTGCCCAGCGGCGCCGAACCCGGCTTCCTGCTGCAGGGAATGCGCTTTGAAAATTGGCCGACGGCCGTGATCCATTATAACGGTTATTTGAAAAACGAAATATTCCTCCGCAAGTGGCAGAACGAGAAAAAAAGCATTGAGGTCGGTGACGCGGCCGATCTCCCCTTTCCCATGCCCTTCCAGGGCGGCAACGGCAAAGACAATGTGCCGTTCGAATTCTATTCGGTTCCGACCATTGAGAACGGCCAGGTTTTCCTGATCCACTTCCCCAGCCTGGAAGAGGCTAACGCCCACTTTCTGCCACTGGCCGGCCAGTGGCAGGAACTGAAAACCAGGTTCAAAAAAGCGGCCCTGGAGAATGTTTTCCGCGGCAAGGGCTGGACGGTCAAATGACGCCCCGCCCTGCGGATGGCGTCAATGAAAAAGCGCTGGCCCGGCGGGTCAAGGACCATGTCATCGGCAGGCACCATGAATTTTTTGCCATTGTGCAGCCGGGCTTCGAAGCAACCGCCGCCCAGGAACTGCGCGACCTGGGCATCCCCGAACTCATGGCCACGACAACGGGCGGGATCACCTTCAACGCGAAATTGACCGATGCCTACCGCCTGAATCTCGGCGCCGGCACGCTGAGTCGCTTGCTGCTGCGCTTGTTCCATTTCCGGGCCGCGAGTTTGGAGGAGTTCAGGTTCAAAATGGCCGCTGGCCCCTGGGAGCTGCACCTCAAAGACAAGGCCCGGCTGGATATCAGCGTCTGCGCCGGCCCTTCCGGCTTATGGCATAGCGGCCGCGTTGCGCAGGAGGGATTGGCGGCCATCCGGGACCGGCTGGCGGCTTACGGCCGGCAGGTTTTTTTGGCGCAAAAAAAAGCGGCCCCCAGCGGCGATGAACAGGCCATTCTCATCCGGTTCGACCATGAACGCTGCCTGGTCAGCCTTGACAGCAGCGGCGAGCTCCTGTATCGCCGCGGCTATGACAAGTACAGCTCCGAGGCGCCGCTCAGGGAGACTCTCGCCTGCTCCATCCTCAAGAGCGCGGCCGTCAACCGCTACCGGATCGTGATCGACCCCTTCTGCGGTTCGGGCACCTTTGGCCTGGAAGCGGGGCTGATTTTTTCCGGGCGGCCCTGCAATCTGAATCGTCATTTCGTCTTCGAAAACTGGCCCGCGTTCCGCCCCAACGCCTTTTCCCACCTCCGGGAGCATCTGGCCGCTGAATTCAAAGAAAAAACGCTTCCCGGGAAAAAAATATTCTGCTCCGACATCGCGGCCCAAGCCGTGCGCACCACCGCCCGCAATGTGGCCGTCATGGGCCTCGAATCCTGGCTTGCGGTCGAGCAGAATGATTTTTTCAAGCTGCCGCGGCCGACAGCCGTCGACCCGGCCGACATCCTGCTGGTGTTGAACCCGCCCTACGGCACCCGCCTCGGCACTGCGGAAGACAGCCTGGATCTATATCGCCGCATCGGCGCCAAGATACGGCGCGACTTCGCCGGCTGCGGCTATGCGATCATCATACCGGGATTGGAATTGGAAAAAGTCCTTTCACTCCCCCATGATAAAAAAATCCTCTTCCGCAACGGCGGTATCCCGGTGTCGCTGCTGGTTCACCACTCAGGAAACGGCTAAAAGCAAAAATTGTTTGGAAAGCTTTCGCGCCATTCTGCAAAGAGGGCGGGGCCCCGACTCCGCCCCTACACTTTATCTTATAGCCGAACTTATGATATATTCAACAATTGAAATGAAAAACAAAATTAAATACATCACGATCCTCTCCCTGCTAACGCTCAACCTCGCCTGTACTCAGCCGAAAAAGATCTACGTGGCGCCGAAAACGCCGCCCAGCGTGCCGACCCAGCCGCCGCTGACGCCGGTCCAGCCGCCTCCCCCTCCACTGCCAATCGTTTGGACGGCAGCCAATTCCCTGCAGCCGGTATCCATCCCCCCCACGCTGCGGGACGATGAACCGGCGCAATCCCTTCTCGATGCCGTGGACCTCAGCCTCCAGAAATTCAACGCCTTGGACAGCACCGCCGTCATGCGCTTTGGCGCCGACTCCATCCCGGTCTCGCGCGTTATCGCCAGCCTGAACGACTTCCGGAGCAAACTGGCAGAGCTGGGTTTGAGCGAGGGATTTTTTTCCTACCTGTTCGAGAATTACGTCTTCTATGCCAGCACGGCGCCGCAGGTCACCTTCACCGGCTACTACGAGCCGCTGCTGCGCGGCTCGCGCCGCGAATCGCCGCAATACCCCTATCCCCTGTACGGACGACCGGCCGACCTGTTGACCGTCGATCTGCCGCAGTTCTATTTTTACAAGGAGCAGCCCGCATTCCCAAACCAGATCAAGGGCATGGTGGACGCCGGCAACCGCCTGATTCCCTATTACACCCGCGAGGAGATCGACTTTAGAAGCAAGCTGGCCGGCCGCGGCCTGGAGATCGTCTGGATCGACAGCCTGGTCGATATTTTTTTCCTGCATATCCAGGGCTCCGGGATCGTCCAGCTCGATGACGGCAGCCGGATCTTCGTGGGCTACGCCGACCAGAACGGCCATCCCTTCCGCTCGCTCGGCAAATACCTTCTCGACAAGGGACTGATCGACCGCGGCCAGCTTTCTTTAACGGGGATGAAGACTTTTTTAAAGGAGCACCCGGAGTCCATCCCCGAGGCCTTCAGCAGCAATCCCAGCTACATTTTCTTCCAGGTTAACGTGCAGAGCGCGACCGGCACCTTTGGCACGCGCCTGACCCCCTGGCGCAGTATCGCCAGCGACCCGCGCCTGTTCCCTCTCGGCGCCCTGGCCTACATCGAATGCGAGAAACCGGTGTTCGACTCAGGAGAGCGCATCAGCGGCTGGGAGAAGTTCGGCCGCTTCGTCCTCAACCAGGACACGGGCGGCGCCATTTTCGGCGCCGACCATGTCGACCTCTTCACCGGCCACGGCGAGTCCAGCGAGATCGTCGCCGGCAGCATGAAACAGAAAGGGAGCCTCTTTTTCCTCCTTAAAAAATAGCGGCCGCGATTTTTTGTTGCGATTCCGGACACGGGGAAAAACATGGTTGACTAATTTTCCGCTGGGGAATATAGTAAATTGTTTTCTTCACGAGGCAGAGATGAAGTGTCCAAAGTGCGCTTTCCTGAACGACGAGCTGAACCGGACTTGCAGCCAGTGCGGGGAACCTTTTGATTCCACCCCCAGCATCGGGGATGCGACTCCCATCGCCGCCTACCCGGCCGATCTTGTCCTGAGCCCGGGCGAGAGCTTCGGCAACCGCTACCAGATCATCGAGCAGATCGGAGCCGGGGGCATGGGCCGGGTGTTCAAGGCCCTGGACAAGGAGTTGCAGATCGTGGTAGTGCTCAAGGTCATCAACCCCGAACTGAACGACAGTCCCGACGCGGTGGAGCGCTTCAAGAGGGAGCTGCTCCTGGCCCGGGAGATCGTCCACGAGAACGTCATCCGCATCCATGATCTAGGCGAGGTAAGGGGCATCCGCTACATCTCCATGAACTATGTAGAGGGCCAGAATCTCCAGGAGCTGATCAGCATGGCGGGCCCGCTCTCGCTGGAAAAGGTGCTCGATATCATCAGCAAGGTCTGCCGGGCGCTGGTGACCGCCCATGCCCAGGGCATCATTCACCGCGACCTGAAGCCGCAAAACGTCATGATCGGCAAAAAAGGGATAGTCACCGTCCTCGATTTCGGCATCGCCCGCTCACTGAACCAAACCGGCACCACCCGGACCGGCATCGTCATCGGCACGCCCGAGTGCATGGCCCCGGAGCAGATCCAGGGCGAGAAGGTCGATGCCAGCACCGACATCTACTCGTTGGGGGTGATGATGTACCAGATGGTCACCGGCCGCTCGCCCTTCGTGGCCGAGACCACTCAGGCGCTGCTGTTCAAGCACCTGCATGAGACCCCGCTGCCCCCATCCAGCCTCAATCCGGCCATCCCCGCCTCCCTGGAGCGCATCATTTTGAAGTGCCTGGAAAAAAATCCGGGCCGGCGTTATGCCGCGGTCGAAAAACTCCTGAAGAAAATCGACCGTTTGTTGAAAAAAAAGACCGGGCACGAGAAAAACAAGCAACGGCTATTCTTCCTTTTCCGGCCGCTGCGGCTGCGCCCCCTGGTTTACCTGGGCCGGCTGCTGGAGTTGCTCATCCTCCTTTTCGTCTGCGGCACGCTGCTGGGCTGGTTTCTCGACTACCATTACGGCAACAAGCTGCAGCGGCTCACGGCGGAGTATCCGGCATACTTCAACACCCGCTTTCCCATGGACAAGGATTACCTGCCTGAAGACTGGCCAGCCAGACAGGGCGATGCCTGGCAGGCGTACCGGCGGGTCATGTTCGCCCAGGCCGCCCCGTATTCGGGCGCTGAACGGCGCTTAAATTTACAAATGGAAAAACTCTATCGCACGGCCATCATTCCCTCCGGCTTGGATGGGGTCAAACAGGCGCTGGACGATTCCGGAGCGAAAATGGACCATATGATTCCCGCTATCGCCGGCAATCACCTGGCGCCAAAGCCGGGCGAACCCCTCGCCGCGGCATTCGTCGCCAGCTTCAGCCGCTGGCAAGCCTTAAAGGCCAGACTGGCATTCCTGGAAGGAGACATTGCCGGCGGAGTGGAGCGATTGCGCCAGTTGGGCTACTTTCTGCTCGATTGCGAAGCGGCCGCCGGCGGCATGTTGGAGCACGCCCGGGCCATCGGCCAGTTTCGTATATTTTGCCGGGAGGTTGTCCCCCTGGTGCTGGCCAGTGACATCGACTTGGCCAGGAAGCAATTGGAGAAGATCGAGCCCTTGCTGCTCCTCTTCCTTGAAAAAATGAGCGGCCAGCGCTTTTTCCAGATGGCCTACCTGGACGACCTGCAAGCGGTCCGGCAGGAAAATTTCAATGATAGCTGGTGGACGGGACCCGGCTATTTCTGGTTCGGCCGTTTTCGCTTATTGGCCGACAGGAGCACCCGCAACATTCAGCTCTTCCGAACCTTGGCTGCCGAAAGCAGGGCCAGGAATGAACTGAACTCCATTTCCCGGCAGGCGGAGATGAGCAAGTTCCTGGCCCGTTTTCGCCACGATGACGGCAAAGACTGGCCGCGCGTGGGCTCAGCCGCCTTTTATAGGCTGCAAAACTCCTTCCGTACGACCCGCACCCTGATCAAGCTGGCCCTGTTGCTGGAGCGCCTGCAGCGCTTCGGCGCGAATGGCAACGAAGTGATCGCCTTGCTCGTTTCCGACCTGGGGATGAATGACCTAAGCGGAGAGTCCTGGAAGATCACCCAAGCGGCGGAGAAGAACATCGTCCATTTGAGCGAGCGGATGGAATTCTCGATCCGACCCATCGCTTACGCAACCGATCACGCCGTTGTCATTGCCGAGTGGCAAAAGATCGCCGCGGCCATCGACGCCATGTCCATTCCCCCGGAGCCCTGGACCAAGATTAATTGATATGGCCTTACTTAATTTTGAACGCCGATAAACGGAGATTGGGATCGAACGACTATGAGCAAGACATGCGATCAAAGCAAAGATGAAGTCGCCAAACTGTGTCAATACTTCACTATTAACCGGCACTCCTTCCTCGCCCCCGGAGTCAAGGAAGCCCATATTCGCCAATCGCTGATAGACCCTTTTTTCGAGGCCCTGGGTTGGGACATGCGCAACGCCGCCATGGCCGCGCCGCAATATCGCGAAGTCATCACCGAAGACAGCCTGGACGTGGAAGGCCAGCAGAAGGCGCCCGACTACACCTTCCGCCTCGGCACCTTGGCGAAGTTCTACGTCGAAGCCAAGAAGTGCGGCATCAATATCAATGCTGACCCCGCGCCCGCCTACCAGCTTCGCCGCTACGGTTTCAGCGCCAAGCTCGCCCTGTCCATCCTGACCGACTTCGAGGAATTGGGCGTGTATGATTGCGCTTCCCGCCCGCGACTCGAAAATAAGGCAAGTCACGCCCGCATCCAGTATTTCGGGTTCAGCGAGTATCCCGACCGCTGGCGGGAGATTTGGGATGTGTTCTCGCGCGAGGCGGT
This sequence comes from Candidatus Aminicenantota bacterium, assembly GCA_026393775.1. Taxonomy (GTDB): domain Bacteria; phylum Acidobacteriota; class Aminicenantia; order UBA2199; family UBA2199; genus UBA2199. The sequence continues at coordinate 1,047 of JAPKZM010000194.1, read as the reverse complement.
CTGGTCCGGTGCGTTCGATCAGTATGTCGCTTCCAAGCGCAAGCGCGGCACCTCCGAGGTTGACAGCGAGTTTCTGAAGGATATCGAAGGCTGGCGCGACGTGCTGGCGCGAAACCTTGCTTTGCGCAACAACGATTTATCAGCGGACGATCTTAACGCCGTTGTGCAACGGATCATTGACCGGATCATTTTCCGGCGCATGGCCGAGGATCGCGGACTGGAGTCTTACGGGCAACTGCACAAACTCTGCGAGCAGCCGGACATCTACAACCGCTTTATGAGCGGCTTGTGCCGCAAGGCCGACCAGAAATACAACTCCGGCCTGTTCCACTTCCAGAAAGAACCCGGCGTCTCCGATGCGCCGGATACGCTCACGCCGCGTCTGGCCGTGGACGACCATGCCCTCAAGCCAATTCTGCAAAGCCTCTACTTCGAGCACGGTTGCCCATACCACTTCGGCGTCATGCCCGTGGAAATTCTGGGCACGGTTTACGAACGTTTTCTCGGCAAGGTCATCCGTCTGACCGCCGGGCATCAGGCCAAGGTCGAGGAAAAGCCCGAGGTGCGCAAGGCCGGCGGCGTCTACTACACCCCCGCCTACATCGTGAACTACATCGTCCTGAACACCATCGGCAAGCAGGTTGAGGGAAAAAGCCGGTCCGATCTCTCTGGAAGTAAAACAAAACCTCCCTTCCGCGTCCTGGACATGGCCTGCGGCAGCGGTTCCTTCCTCCTCGGCGCCTATCAGTTTCTCCTCGACCATTGTTTGCAATGGTATCAGGCCAACCCTGCCAAAAAATACGCCAATGCAGTCTATCAGAACGCCAAAGGCGAAACCCGGCTCACCATCGCCGAACGCAAGCGCATCCTCACCACCCACATCTACGGCGTCGATATCGACCGGCAGGCCGTCGAAACCACCAAGCTATCTTTGCTGCTGAAAGCCCTCGAAGGCGAAAACGACACCTCCCTCTCCAAGCAGATGACCCTCTTCCACGAACGCGCCTTGCCTAATTTGTCTGATAATATTAAATGTGGCAATTCCCT
>JAPKZM010000089.1 GCA_026393775.1 Candidatus Aminicenantota bacterium | reverse complement strand
TTCTTCGATTTCTGTGATCATGGGGAACAGAATTCTGATGTTGCCGCTACTGTTGGCCCGCTGGATGGCTTTGATTTGAATTCTGAAAGGTTCCCTTTTTTTTAAAAACATACGTACGGCCATCAATCCCAGCGATGGGTTTTCTTCGCGCCCCGGCGTGGCGGCATCAGTCTTGTCGCGGCCCAGGTCATAGGTGCGTATAACCAGCGGATGGGGAAAAATGTTCTGGGCGATGTTTTTATATATTAAAAATTGCGCTTCCTCTGAAAGGTTCATCTTGTCATCCAGGTACATGAATTCAGTGCGGAACAATCCGATGCCCTTGGCCCCGTAGGCCTGGACGATTTCGCTTTCGAAAGGGATCTCGATGTTGGCGTAGAGATGGAACTGGTGTTGGTCGCGGGTCAATTCCGGCAATTGGCTGAGCGTTTTTAGCTGTTCCCGGTAGATCTGATATTTTTCGCTCTTGATGGTGATCTCGGCGACCACGGCCTGGGTCGGCTGAACGATCACTTCGCCGTTGATGCTGTCCAGCGCCAGCGGGTCGCCGTTGGCGATGGACTCGGTGGCGTTGATCGTGTCCATGATGGCGGGAATTCCCATGGTGCGGGCCAGAATGACCGTGTGCGATGTTTCCCCGCCCTTGTTCAGGACCAAGCCCAGCAATTTGTTGTTGCTCATCAGCTTGGCGGTTTCGGAAGGGGTGATGTCGTCCGCGACCAGGATGACCTGGCCGGGATGCGCAGCCGGCGACGAGCGGCCGCTTTTTTTCAAGTTTTCGATCAGCCGGCTCAACACGTCGGAGATATCGTTGCTCTTGGTTTTAAACGAAAGGTCGGGAATGGTGTTGAAAATCCGCAAGTATTTTTTTTCGGTTTCCTTGATCGCCCATTCGGCTTTAACCAGGTTATCTTTGATGGCGATCTTGATTTCATCCAAGTGATGACTGTCCTGGATGAGCATGTACTGGGTCTCGATGATCAGGGCCGAGTCACTGCCCATGACCTTTCGCAGGTCGCGGTTGATCTTCTTCAACTGGGCCTGGGTTTTTTTTACCGCGTTTTCCAAGCGCCAGATTTCCTTTTCGACCGATTTTTCGGCGATTTTTTCGGGCCGGATCACTTCCTGGGCGGAATCATAGAGCATGGCCTTGCCCATGACTATCCCGGGCGAGACCGCTTTGCCCTTAATGCGGATCATTCAACTTTCTTCGTCGAATTTGCGGTTGAAAAGATTGCTGATGGCGGTGATGGCTTCCTTTTCATCGTTGCCGCTGGCCTGCAGAATGATCTCATTGCCGACCGATGCGGCCAGGGTCAGTATCCCGAGCAGGCTTTTGGCGTTGACTTTATCCTCGTTGTAAATCAGGTAAATATTGGCATTGTACATGTTGGCCAGATGGGATAATTTAGCGGCGGCCCTGGCGTGCAGGCCCAACTTGTTGATGATTACCTGCGTTTTTTCAATCATTTTTTTCTCCTAAGTATTCGCTGATGATATTGATGCCCTCCACGGCTCCCTGGGCAACGGTATTGATGGTTTCCTTGAAATTCTTCCCCTTTTCCTCGTGGCAGAAAAACTTAAGCAGGCCGGGGAGATTGATCCCCGATATGACTTCCACGTTCTTGTTGATGAAGCGGGACGCGATGTTAGACGGCGAACCGCCGAACATGTCGGTAAAAATAATGAGCTTGTGTCCTTTGTTGGCGGCGATGAATTTTTCCAGCTGGGAGATCATGTCGCTGCCGTCGCCCTGCCAGTCAAAAGCGATGGCCTCGATGGCCAGTTTCTGCTCCAATATCTTTTCGGCCACCTGGATCAATTCATGACCCAAGTTGCCATGGGTGATGATAAGGCTTTTGATCATTTTTTGTCACCTCGAACCCTGGGGCGGCGTGCGCTCGCGGCTTTCATGGGTTTTCCTTTTTGATTTCAAGGTAGGTCTTGCGGCCACTTTTTTTTGCCAGGAAATTGCGCACGGCCACCTCGATGATGGTGGACAAGTTCCGTCCCGGCGCCACGGGCAGCGTGATCAGCGGGATATCCAGGCCCAGGATCTTGAAATAGAAATTGTCTTCGCCCAGGCGGTCGTATTTTTTTTTGGCGTCCCATTTTTCCAGGTTGATCACCAGGTTCAGTTTCTTTTCTTCGAGCACGGCCGCGGCGCCGAAAATGTCGTTGATGTTGATGATGCCCAACCCGCGCACCTCCATCAGGCTCTTGATAATCGGGTTGGACCGGCCGATCAGGTCATCGTTGGAATCCAGATAAAATTCGGTGACGTCGTCGGCGATCAGATGGTATCCCTTGTTGACCAATTCTAGGGCGGTTTCGCTCTTGCCTATCCCCGAGGCGCCGGTGAGCAGCACTCCCTGGCTCATGATATCCATCAACACTCCGTTCAACTTGATTTTCTTGGAAAAATACTGGTAGAGGAAGGCGTTGAGGCGGGAAATCAATGGCGCCGTGTGCAGCTCCGAGATCAGGATCGGAGTATGGAAATGGGCGGCCATGGCGATCCATTCTTCTTCGATAACGATGTTTTCGGAAACGATGATGCCGGGCAGTTTCAGTGAAAGGTAATTCTTCAGGCAACGGCTCTTTTCTTCGTCCTTCAAGTTGTGCAGGTAGCCAATTTCTGTTTTCCCGAAAATCTGGATGCGGCCGGTCTGGATATGTTTCAGGTAGCCGCTCAAGCCCAAGCCGGGACGCTGAGGCCGCGGATGGCTGACCGAATTGCCCAGCCATTTTTCATTATGGATTTTAAGGATCTTGAGCGGGTTCAATTCCAGGATTTGACGTATTTCGATTCCCTTGATATCTTTGGGCATCACTAACCAGCCTCGTTACAATTTTGGTTCAATCAGGGAAATGCCGCCTTTTTTGCCGAAAAAGACGGCGGCCAGGCGGTTGGTTTCGGAATTGACGAACATATAGCCGTTTTCACCGCTTTCATTGAGAAAAAATACCGCTTCCTCCACCGTGATCGGCTTGGAAGAATAGTTCTCGGAAATAAGGATGTTGCCGGGCCTGGGTGCTTCGGTGCTTTCGTCCCCTTCGGGGGCTGCGCGTTTTTCGCCGGCCATGAATCCCAGCGTGCGCCTGAAGAATCCGTCGTGGCTGGTCCTTTTTTTCTCTTCCTTGACCTTCTCCTTGTTTTTTTTGGCCTGGCTTCTGAGGGTGGCCAGCGTGTTGCGCACCGCCTGCTTCAGTATCTTGTTGCGCTCTTCGGCGTAAAATGAGTTCAAGCGTGTTTTCAAGGATATTTCCACTTTATAGGAGAGTTTTTCTTCGTTGATGATCACTTCGGCGTCTATGATGGCACCGGCGATCTTTTCAATGTCGTGCAGGTGTTTTTCAATGAAGGCTTTCAAAGCGCCCGGTATTTTGATGTTTTTGGTGGAAAAGTTAATGCTCATTTTTCACTCCTTTTATTTTGTTTTCTTTTTTCCTGACGAACGAGCTGGGGATATTCAATTCTTCCCGGTAATTGCGCGCCGTGCGCCGGGCGATGCGGATGCCCAGGTCGGCGAGCTTGACGGCGATGTCATCATCGGCCAGGGGCTTTTCCGGCAGTTCGTTTTGGATCAGTTCCTTGATCTTGTCCTTGATGGTGTTGACCGAGTGCGAAAAACCGAAATCGCCCTTCAGGCCGTAGCTGAAAAAATCTTTCAAGGGGATCAATCCCTTTTCCGAATTCATGAACTTGTTGCTGACGGCCCGCGAGACGGTCGATTCGTTGAGGCTGATCTCCCGGGCCACATCCTTCATGGTCAAGGGCTTCTTCCACTTGTCGCCGAAATCCAGGAAATCCTTCTGGGCTTTCACCAGGAATTCGGCGATGCGCAGGATGGTCTTTTTCCGCAATTCGATGCTTTCGATGAAAAACTGGGCGTCGCGATAACGGTTTTTCAAATAGGAAACGGTTTTTTTATCCTTGGCCTTGTCCAGCATCTCCCGGTAGTATTGCGACAGGGCCAGCCGGGGGAGGCCTTCTTCCAGGTAGATGACCCGGTATTCGTTGTTTTCCTTGATCAGCATCAGGTCCACCTGGGCGTATTCGACCTCTTCCTGGTCAAAGACTTCGGCCGGCCTGGGGTTCAGCCGCTTCAGTCGGGCGGTCAGGGGGAGAAGTTCTTCCATGCCTATCCCCATCAGGCGGCATATACTCTCGTAATTGGAGCGGGAGAGATCTTGCAGGTGGTTTTGGATCAAACGGCGCAGCTTTTCATTTTCCGGGGTTTCGCCGACCTGGGCCAGCAGGCATTCTTGGAGCGATTTGCTGGCGCAGCCCGGAGGATCGAAGCGGGTGACGAGCTGGCGCAGGCGTTCGATCTCATCCGGCGTGGTCCGGAGCAGCGAGGCGATCGATTCAATCTCTATTTTCAGATAGCCGTCCCGGTCAAGGTTGTAAATGATCTGGCGGATGATCTCGATCTCGGCCTCCTGGCTGAAGGTGGCCATGGCCTGCTCAAGCAAGTAATCGGCCAGGCTGATCGTGGAAGGGGTCATGGCTTCCAAAGCCTTGTTCTTGTCGATATCGTCGGGGCCCTTCCTGAAAAAGCCGTGATCCTCGTAGGGGGTCATGAATGAAGAATCGGCCCTTTCGATCCGTTCTTGGTAGTCGTTGGTTTCAGATTCGGGGACTGTTTTTTCTACCGCCTCGATTTCCAGCATGGGGTTCGCTTCGACTTCGTTCTGCAGGGTCTCGATCAATTCCAGGTGATTGTTGGTCAGCAACTGGATGAAATAATGCATCACCGGGGTAATGGTCAGTTGCTGGGAGCCTTTGAGCTGGAGTTTAATCGGCATTTAATTCCACCTGAATTCCTCTCCCAGGTATTCCTTCTTGACCCTCATGTCGGCGATCAACTCCTCTGATCGGCCTTCAAAGATGACCTGGCCGCTGTGAATGATATAAGAACGGTCGGTGATTTTCAAGATCTCGCGGACATTGTGATCGGTGATGATGATGCCCATGCCCCTGTCCTTGAAGGTCCGGATCAGTTCCTGCAGCTCGATGATCTGCATCGGATCGATGCCGGCAAAAGGCTCATCAAGGAGCAAAAAATCGGGAGTCAGGATCAGGGAGCGGGCGATTTCCAAACGGCGGCGCTCGCCGCCGGAAAGCATGTACGCTTTGCGGTCCTGGATGGGCGTCAGCCCCAGGTCGTTCAGGATTTCATCGATGGCCCGGGATGGCTTGCACTTGATCATCTGGGCAATGGCCTTTACATTTTCCTTGACGCTCAGGCCCCGGAAAACCGAAGGCTCCTGGGGCAGGAAGCTGATGCCCAAGCGGGCGCGGCTGAAAACCGGGAGCTGGGTGATGTCCTGGCCATTGAGGTGAATTTCACCGCTGTCCGGGCGGTGGATGCCCAGGATCATCAGGAAGGTGGTGGTTTTTCCGGCGCCGTTGGGACCCAGCAGACCGATGATTTCACCGGACTTGACCCCCAGGGTCACGCCGTCAACCACCCGCCTTTTGCGGAATGATTTTCTGATATGGTGTACTTCCAATGTATTCATTGCTTTTTCGCGATAATCACCCCGGATCATTGTAGCATTTCATTTTTCGGGTGTCAAATTCGGATCGACATGAAAAAAAAGGTCATTTATCGGCAATATTCGCTAGGTTTGAGATAGTGATAGTGTTAGTGTCTCTACTTCTCCGGTTTGGTGCCGATGATGAGTTTTTTTACGCCGCCGCGCTTGGCCATGTCCATGACGCGTACAACCAGGCCGTGGGTGATCCCTTGGTCGGCTTTGAGCACCAGGGCGCCATCCTTCATTTGCGGCAAGGCTTTACGGATTTCCACTTCGAGCTCGGCGAGTGTCAGCGGCTGGCGATTCAGGAACAATTCGCCTTTTTTGTCGACGGTGAGCACCCACTCCTGCGCTTCGCTGTTGGCCGATGTTTTTGCGGTCGGGAGTTCGAGTTTGATGCCAGGCTGCTCCAGAAAAGTCGACGTAATCATGAAAAACAGCAGCATCATGAAGGTGACGTCGATCAGCGACGTGATGTTGATGATCACCTTGCGGCGCGGCTTGGCTCGCAGTTGCATGGGTCACTTCCCCGAAGCCGCAGGAAAAGAGGCTATCTTGTTTAGCAGGCGGTTGGAGTACTTCTCGATCTCCAGCACCAATGCGTCAGCCCTGCTGGCGAAGTAATTGTAGGCCACCAATGCCGGGATGCCGATGAACAGGCCGGCGATGGTGGTGATCAGGGCTTCGGAAATGCCGGCAGCCAATGAGGTGGCTTGCCCCACCCCCATTACCGATATGACCTTGAAGACTTTAAGGATGCCGAGCACGGTGCCCAGCAGTCCCAGCAGGGGGCCGATGCCGGCGACGGTTTCCAGCACCCCCAGCCCTTTTTCCAGCTGGTGAACCTCCTGGCGGCCCTGGTCGAGCAAGGTCTCCTTGATTTCCTCCCTGGGCAAATTATGGTTTTCCAGGGTGCTGCGGATGATGTTGGCGAAGGGTCCGTGGTGTTTCTCGCAGATGGAAACGGCCAGGGGAAAGTCGTTCGTCCCCTTAATGTTCTCCAGCACGCTGACCACTTCGGGCACGATGATCTTGCGGCGCTGCAACAAAATGAACTTTTCGATGACGATGGCCAGACCGGCGACCGAGCACAAAAACAGGGGGATCATGCAGATGCCGCCTTTAACTAGGAATTCCCAGACATTTTTCATTTTTAGCCTCGCTTGTTTTTGATAAAAAAGGAGAATTTAGCCGTTACTTGTAAATACGGTTCTGGAAAATTGCCGGGTAATTTTCGGAATGGGGCCGATACTTTTATCGCGATCGTGCTGGTTTCCATCAATGAACGGTGCCCCTCATAAGCGAGCAGCTCCAGATCGCGCAGTTCGCCGTTGGGATAGATCTTGAAGCGCAGCACGGTGTTGCCGTCGATCATGCCCAACTGGGAAAAAGCCATGGGCGGAAAAATGTTGTCCCTGATGCGTTCCTTCAGTTCCAGCATGTAAGGGGCGAAATCCCAGTTATAGGTGTTGAATGACAAGCCGCTGGTGTCGGCTGCCTGTGAATCGATATGATCGTGCGCCACCCCCGGTATGGCCGGTTTTGGCGCGGTCCTGCCCTGGCCGGCTTCCGGCGTGGCCCGCGGCAGGGAAAAATCGGCTATTTCTTCGCTCAGCGGGTCCCGATCTGCTTCTGCCAGATGCTTGTCCGCGTCGGCCGTTTTTTCCTCAGGCCGGACGCCGGCTGCTTCCTTTTCGGGAATGGCCGGATGCGGGGGCAGGTCGTGGGAGGCAAAATCACCCCGCGCGTAAGGCTCATCGCCCAGGGGAATATTTGCCGGGGCGGGTTCCTGGTTGCTGGCCAGGGCGTTTTTGTCGGATAGGAAATCGGCTTTCTGGGGATGGTCGGTGGTTTTAGCGTCGGCCGGGGTGGCGATCACTTCGCGCGGCAGTTCGGGTTGCGCCAAATCAAAAACCAGCGGCGCGCTGATGACCGCGACGGGCGGTGACGCGGGAAAAGCCCGGGCGATGTCGAGGGTGATGAAACTTTCCCAGAAGGCCAGGAACAGGATATGCAGCAGGATGGACAATAAAACTATTTGCCGCTTGACCTTTGCTTCCATAATGATCGCCCGTTCCTGAGAGTATTTTGGTTCTGTAGTTTATTATACAACATATCGGC
>JAPKZM010000321.1 GCA_026393775.1 Candidatus Aminicenantota bacterium | reverse complement strand
GTTTTCTTTGCCAGAGGTATCTGGGCGGTCGGGCAGACCAGGATGATCGCATCGATGCCCGGATGGCTCTGGAACGGTTCCAGGCATATCTCGAGCAGGGAACGACCGGCGATGGTGCTGAATTGCTTCGGAAGACCTTTCCCGAAACGCTTGCCCGAACCGCCGGCCAGGATGACAGCAACAGTTTTCATACAAACATTATAGAACAACAGTTCTAAAAATATAAGTGTTAGTGTTAGTGATAGTGTTAGCAACGGGCCCTTGTAAAGAGAGATATTATAGAAAGGGTATTGCGGCTACTAACACTAACACTATCACTAACACTAGGACTGGCGCTAGGACCGACTGTAAGGTATAATAGCCCTGGAAACCCCAGAATGAACAAATACAGGTTCCTTTTCACCGGCGGCGGCACCGGCGGCCATGTTTATCCCAACGTCGCCATTTACGAAGCGTTGAAGGAAAAATATCCGGACGCAGAATTTCTATACATCGGGAGCAGGAAAGGAAGTGAAGCCGGCATCATTCCTGCGCTGGCCCAGCCCATGAAATTCGTCAAGGTTCCGACCCGGGGCTTGCCGCAAAACATCAAAAGCCTCAAGACCTTGATCTCCCTGGCCGCCATCCTCCTGGGCACGATCAAGAGCTTTTTCATCCTGCGTAAATTCCGCGCCGACGTCGTGATCGGCAGCGGCGGCTACGTGGCCGCGCCGGTCCTGTTCGCCGCCGCAGTCCTCAAGCAAAAGATTTTCATCCACGAGCAGAACGCCGTCCCCGGACGGCTGAACCTCTTCTGCGCCCGCTTCGCCGCCAAGATCGGCGTGGCCTTCCCTTCAAGCACCTATTTTTTCCCTCCTGACCGGGTCGTCTGCAGCGGCTATCCCCTGCGCAAGTCCATATTGTCGACCGGCACGGAAAATATCCGCGGCCAGCTGAACATCCCGGAAAAAAGCCGCGTCCTCTTCATCTGCAGCGGCAGCATGGGCGCCCGGACCATCAATCGGGCGGCCGCCCGGATCATCCCGCGGCTGCTGGCCATCGACAACCTGTTCATCATCATGTCGACCGGCAAAGCCTACGGCAAGGAATACAAGGCGTACGACGACACGGTGAAGACCCTGGAGCAGGAGGGTGTTCCGCCCGAGATAGCGGGCCGGCTGCTGGTTCGGGAGTATTTCGACAACATCGCCGAGATCTACGCCATTTCCGACCTGGTCGTTTCCCGAGCCGGAGCCGGGGCCATAAAGGAAATTACGGCCATGGGCCTGCCGGTTATCCTGATCCCCAAGATCAACTTGCCCGCCGATCACCAGATCCTGAACGCCCGCGAAGTGGAAAAAAGCGGAGGTGCCAGGGTCCTCTATGAAGAAATCGAAAGCCTGGGGAAGAGCGGGGAAATATTCCTGCCGCCGGATGCGTTCTTCAACCTTATCCAGGAACTTTTGAATGGCGCTGAGCCCCTGGCCGCCATGCGCAAGAACCTCGGCCAGCAGGAAAAGCAGAACAGCACCGCGATCATCGTCGAGACCATCGAAACCATTGTTGAAGAAAAAAACCGCGAGCAGGAAAAAGACCTGCGCCTCTTTTACCTGCAATCGCTGGAAGATGAGCAAAATTTCGAGCTCGGATTCGATTCCACCACGATTGGCAACACATTCTGGAGCGATATCCGCCTGGAAAACGTATCCGGCGGCAGGGTGATGTTCGAGATCAAGTTTATAAAACCCGACCCGAGCGAGGCGATCATCCGGCGGCGTCGCGGTCGGATCCGCCTCAATGAGCTGGACATCGCTTCATGGGCCGGGCTCCACGAGGATGACCGCATTGCCGCTGACGGCCGGACCTTCATTTTCAAAAGTTTCCTGGAAAAAACCAAGATCGTCGCCCCTCAAGCCGACACGACCCACGCGCTTGCCGCCTCCTCTTCCTGGGGAAGCGCTATCTCCTGTCTGGGAGGCTCCGCCCGCGCCATCGTCAACGCAGCGGTTTTCGGCGCCGGGAAAG
>JAPKZM010000247.1 GCA_026393775.1 Candidatus Aminicenantota bacterium | reverse complement strand
AAGATACTGATGCAGGATCGCAATATCAACCCGGTCATCCGCAACCTGGCCATGAATTTGCAGAAAGAGAAGGAAAGGGTCAAGGCCTGAGCAGTTTGATCAGCACATCCTTGACGGCGAAGATGGTCTGCGGCTGGGCGGCCAGCGGACCGCGGTTGCAGGCGAAAAAGGCGTTATCGTGGCGATGCATGCCGGTGAAGTGGCTGTTCCCTGTTTCCCGCTCTTTTTCGAACCCGCCCTTCAGATCATATCCAGGCTTGGAAAGAAGCACCAGGTCGGGAGCAACGGCCGTTTGCGGGCCGCTGTACAATTCCTCCTTTAAAAATACCCTTTCAATCGCCTTCTCGCCATTCACCTCGTAGTTTTCAAAGAGCTGCTTCAACTCCCCCCTTATTTTGCCATAATCGTCGCCGCTTACGCGGCCATTCGGGTATTTGTGCTTTTGATGGACATATATTCGCGACGGGTCCAGGGCGAAGGCCCGGGCGGCCGGGCTGATGCGGGCCAGGTTCCTGGTTTCGCCGCTTTCCATGCTAAAAAAACCGTATTTCTTCAGGATGGGGGTTAGGTACACTTCGCTGTGGATGGGGCCGAAGCCGTGATCAGATAGAAGCACGACTTCAAGTTCCTCGCGGCCGGCGGCGCGTTCCAGAAAATCGGCGACGATCTGGTCGACTTCCCGATAAAAATGGATGAATTCGCGGTGCAGGGGGTGAGAGGTATCCTCCCAGGCGTCGTAAAGAAAATGCTGCAGCCGGTCGGTTTCGGTGACGGTGAACATGAACAAGTCCCAATTTTCCTTTTCCCAAAGGACGTCGGCGACTTGCTTGCGGGTTTTTAAAAGGTTGTGCAGGTCGGCGAGGAACTCGGCTTTCCTGTCCTTGCCCTTGCCGGCGTCGACATCGACCTGGTAGCCCATGCGCTTGAGCCAGGGCAAATAGCCGCGAGGATAGACGGCGTTCTCCAGATTCAGGGCTACGAAACCGGAGATCAGGACGCCGTTGATCGGACGGGCTGGATAAGTGGCCGGCAGGTTGATGATCACCGAACGTTTGCCTGCCCGTCCCAATTCATCGAAAAAGGTGGGCGCTTTAAGGTCGCGGAAATCGGGAAAACGGAGCTGGCAGGTCCCCGGCTTGAGGTCGACAAAACCGAAAATGCCGTGTTCTCCGGGCTGGGTTCCGGTCATGAAACTTGACCAGGACACGGCCGAAATTTCGGGAAGGGAAACCGTCATTGGCAGCGGCTGTCCGGGGGGGCAAAAACGGTTCAAGCTGGGAAGCAGGGATGGACGGTTCTTGCCGTTCACCATGTCGTAAGCGATTCCATCCAGACCGAGGATTAGAAGTTTCTTGGCTTTTTTGATTTTTAATCTCGTTCTTCTACCCGGCCGGCCGGAGCCGAATCACTCAGCCGGGCGATGCTTTTATTCGACGAAAGGGTTGCCATGTTTCAGAATTTCTTCGGCAACTTCCTTTCTCATCATCGCTTCGGGCGGAATCTGGTGGTTGACCAGCTTCTCGCGGATGATTTTGCCGGCAAAATCGATGTGGTCGCTTTGCGGATGGGGGCAGGTCTTGTCGTTGGCGATGGAATTGCATTTCTTACAGAAAAAGAAACTCATGAAAAACATGGGAGTAATCCCCAGGTCGGGGAAGTGATCAAATATCTTCTGGGCGGCAAAGGGATGGTAATAGCTGCCCACGCCGGCATGATCGCGGCCGACGATGAAATGGGAACAGCCGAAATTCTTGCGCACGATGGCATGGAATATCGCTTCCTTTGGCCCGGCGTAGCGCATCTCGGTCTGCAGGATGGACATGACGGTTCTTTCCTTGACGTAATACTGGTCGATCAAAACCTTGTATGAGTCGAGGATCACCTGGTCGGAAAAGTCGCCGGGTTTTTTCTTGCCGATGACCGGATTGATGAACAAACCGTCCACGATGGACTGAGCCGTTTTTTGCACGTACTCGTGCCCGAGATGGGAGACATTGCGGGTCTGGAAACCGACTACGGTTTCCCAATTTTTTTCCTTGAACAAAACCCGGGTTTCCCGCGGCGTTAAGTAGAATTCGGGGAAATTGGAAATAGGGTCGCTTAAAAAATTAATGGTGCCGCCGATGAAGTATTTGCCCAAGGCTTTTAATCCCAGCACTCCGGGGTGCTTTTCATCGATGGTCCCGTACACATTTTTGGCGTATTCTTCAGAATTCCAGGTGTAGATGTCTTCCACCCGCATCGAGGCTACTGCCGCTTCCCGGTTTTTCAGGATGATGGTCTCATTTTTGGCGATCTTTTTCGCTTGTTTATCGTCAACGGCCAGGACAATCGGCAGCGTCCAGGCGTGGCCACTGGCCAGCCGGCTGTGCTGAATGACCTCCCGGCAATCCTCCTGGTTCATGAATCCCTGCAGGGGGGAAAAAACTCCGTTGGCGATGTTCTGTATTTCGATGGCTTTCTCCTCATCGATCTCCAGGCTAACGAACTGTTCCTGGCAGGAGAGAATGGCCGACCTCTCTTTTTCAGACATGACGCGCTGGATCAAGGTTCCGCCGTGGGGTTTGACTATCATGTTCCGCTCCTTAACTCAAATATCCGAGTTTTTTCAGCTTTTCTTTGGCCGCATCCTCTTCCGTCTGGGAAATTTCGCCGCCGCCGCTGCCATGGTGGGCGACGTACTGGCTGAGGATATGGATGACAAACGTGGATAAGTCGGGGAAATTCCGTTTGGCAGGATTTTTCAGCAGCTCCTGGCGCAAATATTCGGGGATCAACCAATCGTCAGCGGGTGGCCGCAAATAACCCAAATCCTCCATCTTTGCCAAAATTTTTTGCAGGGACTCCTCTTCGCTTTCCTTGTCGGTTTCGACGACCACCTCCGGTCTTTCGGGCTCTTCGAACGGGTCGGAAATTCCGGTGAAATTCCTGATCTCTC
>JAPKZM010000191.1 GCA_026393775.1 Candidatus Aminicenantota bacterium | reverse complement strand
TCTCAACCCCGATCATGACTTGTTCTCAAGGCTTTTATTCATAATAAAATTGTCCCATCCCGGCACTCTTTAGTCAATAATTTAATAGTGTTAGATAACTTTATTTCTGCTAAAATTTATTCGATTTGGGCAACAGCCCGTTGAGACCTGACCCCGGAGGTTCATTATACGGTTCGCGCTCCGTTATTTCCCCGGCGATGGGGGTCAGCATCAAGTCCTTGACCTTGCCGAGGTCAGTCGTTTGACCGAGCGCCCAGGCCAGCTTGACGTAGGCCACTTCGGGAAGCATGTTCTCGGCCGGGATGATGTCTTTCGCGGCCGGTGTCGTAAACGAACATGTGCGCGAATCAGCAAACAATCAAATTCACATTTTCATAGACCATTCCCGATCTTCTTCCCCGCCCCGAGTTGTATATTTCTTAGAACCTGATCCGCAATCCGCAACGCGCGCTGACGCCGGAAATATCGATCCTGGTTTCGCTCACGTTGCTGATGGAGGCGCTCGACGGCGGCTCGCCGGCGAAATCGATGAAGCGGACGGGGTGGCCGGAGACATTCAGGTCATAGGTGTAAAAGCGGCCGCTGCCGCTTTGAACGAGTATGTCGTTTTGAAAGAACTCGGAACTGCCCTCGAAGCCGCTGATTTTCGCATACCGGCCGAGGACCTCGATGAAAAAGAAGATGCTGCGCCCGATGCCGGCTTCCAGTCCCAGCCGGGCGTAGATGCACGGGCCGCCAGCATTGCCCTTGGCGTTGATCTGCATGGAGCCCAGGCTGCCGATGAACTTCTGGTCGATGGCGAGCCGGGCTAAGGTCCAGCCGCCGCCGACTTCGGCCAGCAGGTCGAAGCGCTTGCCCAGGGGCTGGATGAAGAACAGGCCGAGGGTGACCGGAACGGCCGAGACGGCCGGATCGAAGGTGATGGTATAGGTGGCGGGGGGGAAGACGGGCTGGTCGATGACAATTCGGTTGTTGCTTTTTCCGCCCAGGTAGGATGCGCCAAGCGAAACGCCGAACCGTTTCCCGAGGTAAAACAGAAGGTCGGCGCCCCCTTCCAAAGAGCGGTTGAGGCCGTTCTCGTCGATCGTGTAGGGAACGCCATCTATGCCGGCCATGTATTCGTTGAGGGTGACGTTCGCCTTGGTGTCGTTGATGTCGCCGCCGTCGAAGAAACTCATTCCGCCGCAGAGCCTGAGTCCGATCCGCAAACCGTCTTTGGCGGGCTTGGCCTTGGCCACCCCCATTCTTTCCACCGGAGACTCGATGGCCAGCATTCCCTCATCCTCTGCCCAAACCGGCAGGTTGAGAAATACAAGGAACATGAGAACGATCAAAACGATTGTTTTTTCTTTTTTATTCATCGGCCCTCCCCGGTTGACGGGTTAAGTATAATCCAGCAAGCGGAAATATTCAAAGAACACCCGTAACATGCTTTTGAGGGATTGGGGACGGGGCTTGTATGTGTGACTTCAGTTTTGCTGGTGTTAGAAGAAATGCTTACGACCATTCCAATTTTTAAGACTTTATTTATGAAACTTCCTGATGAACTCTTCAACCTCGGGGATGCCGCCTTGAAAGATTAAATAACCATTATAGGGTTCGCGCTCGGTGATCTCGCCGGCGATGGGGGTCAGCATCAAGTCTTTGACTTTGCCGAGGTCGGTAGTTTGGCCCAGGGCCCAGGCCAGCTTGACGTAGGCCACTTCCGGGAGCATGTTCTCGGCCGGGATGATGCCCTTGGCCATCAGGTCGCGGCCGGTATCGTAGACGAACATGTGCACGTAGCCCCAGAGCGTCTGCACGGTCATGTAGATGGTCACGCCCTTGGCCACCGCCCGTTCGATGGCCGGGTAGAGCGGCTTGTTGACATGGCCCAGGCCGGTGCCGGCGATGACGATGCCGCGATAGCCGTGGTCGACCATGGAGTCGATCATGTCGGGTTGCATGTTGGGGTAGTAATAGAGCATCCCCACCTTTTCCTCGAAATAAGGGAGGATGTCCACATTGCGGTCGTTGCGCCGGCGTTTGTAGTCCTGGCGCAGCGGCGTGATCTTCTTGCGGTCGACCATGGCGATGGGGATGTCGCCGATGGTGCGGAATGTGGAGCGGTAGGAGGAGTGCATCTTGCGCACGCGCGTGCCGCGGTGCAGCAGAGCGTACTCGTCGGAGGTGGGGCCGAACATGCAGACCATGATCTCGGCGATGTCGGAATCGGCGGCGGTCTTGGTGGCGTGCATCAGGTTCAGGGCCGCGTCCGACGAGGGGCGGTCCGAGGAGCGCTGCGAACCGACCATG
>JAPKZM010000295.1 GCA_026393775.1 Candidatus Aminicenantota bacterium | reverse complement strand
GGCGAATCCCATTCCTGCCGCCACCTGGTGACCGGGTTCAACGCCATCGACAGCCCCGATTATCCCGACACGACGGTGGCGTTCACCCGGAAAATGACGGCGGCTATCAACCAGGGCACCTCGGCCGGCAGAGGCGGGGCAAAATTCAAGGTGCACACGCCGCTGATCGCCTTGAGCAAACAGGAGATCATTGTCCTGGGATTCGAGCTCGGAGCCGATTATGCGTATTCGATCTCCTGCTACCGCGGCGCCGAGCGTCCTTGCGGGCGCTGTCCTTCGTGCGATATCCGCGCCCGGGCTTTTGCCGGGCTTGGGCGGCAGGATCCGCTGCTGGCGCGCCTGCAAAAGGAGGGAAAGGCATGAGCTGGGAATTGATCATCAAGCAAAAATTTTCCGCGGCCCACTTTTTGGAGCACTACCATGGCAAGTGCGAAAAAATGCACGGCCATACGTTCGAGATAGAGGTCGGTTTCCGGACCAGCGAATTGGAAAAGTCGGGCATTTCCATCGATTTCGGCGAGATCAAGGAATACCTGCGCCAATTGGTTCCCGATCATAAGGTGCTCAACGAGGTGTTCTCCTTTTCGCCTTCGGCTGAAAACCTGGCCAGGTATTTTTTCGAGCAGTGCAAAAAAAAGTATCCGGTCAGCAAAGTCATGGTCTGGGAATCGGAGGACGCCGGGGCCGCCTATGCTGAAGATCAATGATATTTTCTGGTCGCTGCAGGGGGAGGGACTGCGCGCCGGGACTCCGGCCATATTCATCCGCCTGAGCGGCTGCTCGCTGCGCTGTCCCTATTGCGACACGCGCAACGCCTGGCCGGCGGGCCGGAGCATGAGCGTGGCGGAGATCGAAGCGGCCGTTGCGCGTTTGAAGCGATCCGCCCCCGAGTCGCGCTTGGTCATCACCGGCGGTGAACCCCTGGAGCAGGACCTGAAACCGCTGCTCGCCCGCTGCCAGGAGAACAAATACTTCGTGGCCGTGGAAACCAACGGCTTGCACTTTCAGGACCTGCCGTTCGACTGGTGGACCGTTTCGCCCAAGGATGTGGCGGCTTACCGGGTCCATCCGCGCTTATGGGAGCGCGCCGCCGAAATCAAACTGCTGGTCACCGCCGCCCTGGATCTGGAGGTGCTGATGGCCATGCGCCAGAAGACCCAGGCTGCGATCATCCTGCAGCCTGAGCACGGGCGGTCGGGCAAATACCGCCATGCCTTTGATTTTTTCCAGGCCGGCCAGCAACGCGGGATCGCCAACCTGCGGCTGGGGGCGCAGCTGCACAAAATGTATCGCGTCCCCTAACCGGGCGGGCAAAAAAAAAATATTTTTTTTTATATTGCATTTTGGCTGATTTTATTTTATAATACCTTTGATTGAGTTGGTGAATGTATCAAGTTTTAGAAATTTTGTTGGTTTGCCGAAAATCCCCGCAAGAGATGGACAAAACCTCAATTCATCGCTGAAAGGAATTTCCATATTCACTGGGTTTGGAAAACCGGATGAAATTTTAAGCTGAATATTCACAAATAATAAAACTCAAATCGGAGGATTTTATGAACATTTACGTCGGAAATTTGCCGTGGGAGATCACGGAAGAGGATCTGCGCAAGACTTTTGAAGAGTTCGGCCAGGTGGCATCAGCGACCATCATCAAAGACAAATTCACCAATAAGCCGAGAGGTTTTGGTTTTGTCGAAATGCCCGAAAAGACAGAAGCCGAAGCCAGCATCAAAGCCCTGAACGGAAAGGAAATTAAGGGCCGGGCCATGAAAGTGAACGAGGCCAAGCCCAAGACCGAAGGCGGCACCCGCGAACGCGGCGACCGTTTTGGCGGCGGCGGCAACCGCTGGTAAGCTCGTCTTGCCGGCTGTTCTAGTCACTGACTAGACAGTCAAACGAAAATTAAGGGGACGGTCCCTTCGAGGGCCGTCCCTTTTTTTTTAATTTTAGTTTTCCCCTTGTACTCTGGCAGCGTGGCTTTCGCGGCTCTGCCTGTTTCGTTCCAACATTGAAAACCCCAGCGCCAGGATAATTCCCAGCCCGGTGTACGCGCCGCGGTACAGGCTAAAGAGCTTGCTTTTCAAGTTTTTACAGGTTGCCGCAGGGGAGACGGAACGGGCAATAGGAACAATAGCGCTCATCGCTGGGATTGGCAAGGAAATACTCGCGGGAATAAAGATCGCCGAGGATCGATCCTAGGTCGGCGCGGAAGCCATTCATGAGGGTTAATTTTTCTTTAGGGTTCATTTCCCTTTTTCTTTTGCCCTGGTCAAATAAAAACCGAAAGAAATTCTCATGCTCCCTTAATAACACGTACGCGCCATCAAGTTCAGCCCAGGTTTTGTTTTCTTTTTGAGCCAGAAGCAGCAGATAAATCAACAACTGCATCCCCTGGTACTTTTTATGAAAATCGTTCAACGCTTGCAAGTATTCGTCCTCGCTGGCGGAAGAAAGATTTTGTGCGGCATAGGAGGACTTCAACATGTTGTCAGGCGCCAGGCTGAAATGGCCTGTTTTATAGTCGATGATCCGCAGCAGTTCCCCTTCAACCTCGCAGCGGTCAATGCGGCCCTGGATGGGAATAGGCTGCGGCCGCCAGGTGACTGAAATGCTCCCGGACAACTCTTTCTCGAGCATCTTTACCTGGATCCCGCTTCCCGTCATCCTGAGCTGGTCCACCCAGGTGAATTTCTGCAGCTGTTCCATCAGGGTCCAGGAACGGATCTTCTCCAGCCCTTTTTCGGGGTCGAAATTATATTCACGGAAGGCGGAGAACAAGAATCCTTCCAGGTCGTCAGCCAGGGGCCCAGGCCCGGCCGCGGCCATGAGACCAGCGCTTGGATATTTTTGGTAAAACCCCCGCAGTGTTTCATGGGCAATGGTTCCGATCAGGCTTCCCTCGGTTTCTACGGCGATCCCTTCCCGCTGCTGCAAACCGAGAATCCTAGCGAAAAAAAATTGCAGCGGACATTTGACATACATCTCCAGCGACGAAGGGGAAAGGGTCAGCTCCTCCAGTTTATCCAGAATGGTTTTATTTTTGATCACTTTTCTTAATTTTCGGGACGGAATGGAAAAGGGCAGAGAACTGCTCCGGGTTTCAGGCATGCGGCCGGTTCTCTTTTCGATCTCGTAGGCGATCCGTTCGATGAAACGGCTGCGCTCGCAGTCCCTACCGTCCTCGTCTTTGCGTGGGTAGAGGATGTGGACACGGCCGGCCGCACCCAGCAGGGAAAAAAAGTTGAAAGCATATATTTTTTCCCAGTCGCCGTGGTCGCGAATCTTGAAGACGGCGCGGATATCGGCGGGGAGAATGGGATCGTATTTCGCAGTCCCGGGTAGGATACCTTCCAGGGCGTCGAGGATGATGACTTCGTCGAAGGACAAGCCACGAAATTCGAGGGGACCCATCACCTGGATCCCTTTTAAAGGTGAGCCCTCGAAGCGGATCGTACGGCCCCGGAAATGGGCGCGCACCATGGCGGCCATGTCGGCCATCTTGGCAGTGCCGAGAGTTTCCTGGCGGGCCGCCGCGAATTCCTCCAGTTCCGCCAAAGCTTGCAGCGCCGTGGCGGCATATTCATTCAGGAATAAATGAGCCTTGCGGTTGCTTACGCTGCCCACGCTTTCCAGAGCCCGGCGCAGGAAGGCGAGCAGCGAAGGGAAGTCCGTGACATCTTCCGGAAAGAAAAGCCGGTGCAGACTGTCAA
>JAPKZM010000198.1 GCA_026393775.1 Candidatus Aminicenantota bacterium | reverse complement strand
GGCTTTCCCCATCCGCTTTTAAGGAATCACCCCGTCAGGGAGTTTTTTCAGGCTTTTGGTCAAGCTTGGCCTGGCGCACGGCCTGGACCAAGCCAGGGTTTATTTTTACGTTCTGCTGGGTTGCTTTTTCCAGCCAACTCTGGGCCTGCTCGATCTGGTGGGAGATGAAATAGATATTGATCAGGTTATTGAGAGCTCGTTCATGATTGGGTGAAAGGGCCAACGCTTTTAAATAATGCGCTTCGGCTTCTTCGAACCGCTTCAGCTTGAATAGCAGATCGCCGTGCAAGGCAAAAAAATCGGCTGGGATGGCGAAAGGTGAACTTTCGGTATTTTCTTTAGAGGAAATGTCTTTGGCCTTTTTCGATATTTCATTACTTTCGCGAATATATTCATCGGTCCGGCACTTTACCTTGTCCATTCCCATGGTATAAAGTTCGTAGGCGATTTGGGTCAAGCGATCTTTTTCCTCCTGCGACGAATGGAATGCATTCATGTTTTGATTTTCCCAGACCTGCGAGAAATAGAGACATCCTTTCTCCGCCTGTTCTATCCACGTCAGTGCCTGGCTGAACTCTCCCTTTTGTTTCGCGATGGTGGCCAACCCGAAACACGCATTGGGATTTTCTGGCACGACCTCCAGACAGCGGTTGAATTGCCGGGTGGCGCCTTCCCAGTCCTTGGCCGCCAGCAAGTCGAAAGCTTTGTTCAATAGAGGCTGCGTCTGGCGGAGTTTGTTCAGTATGATTAGGTTTTGTTCGCTGCTGGCAGTGTTTTGGCCTGCAAGCAAAATGGGAAAAAACAACCACAGCAAATAGCAAAACCTGGAAACTCGGTTTTTCATTTTGATGTTCCTCCCAAGGGAAATTATAGCATGTTTCAGATGAATTAGTCTTTTCATATCACCTTGACAGACAAACGGCGCTTATGGTACAAGGCGCCTATGCGGCGCGTGTTTGCCTGTGGTTTTTTTTTGATCTGGCTGGGTTTGGGTTTGTTTTCCCAATCAATACCGGAACAGGGGTTTTTTGAGGATGGAGCCGTCGGCGTTGAAGTGGAGACACTTTGTCTGTCTCTTGATAAGCTGGGTGCGACCG
This sequence comes from Candidatus Aminicenantota bacterium, assembly GCA_026393775.1. GTDB lineage: Bacteria > Acidobacteriota > Aminicenantia > UBA2199 > UBA2199 > UBA2199. The sequence continues at coordinate 4,281 of JAPKZM010000198.1, read as the reverse complement.
TCAATTGTTATATCGCTTGGCTGTCTGAATCAAGGCAGGCAGTTATTGTTGATCCCGGCACTCCCGCAGCGGCAATCTTGAAATTTATTCGCGCCCACCGTTTGAAGGTGCTGGCCATTGTGAACACCCATGGCCATTTGGATCACTGCGGCGGGGACAGTTTCCTGGCAGCCAAGCTTTCCGTGCCGGTTTATATTCATCAAGCCGATAACAAGATGGCTTCGCGAAACGCAGGAGGCAAATGCCCGCTCACATTTTACCCTGGCACTCAACGCCTGATTCTGGATGGCTGGGAGATTGAAGTGATCCCTACTCCCGGCCATTCCCCGGGAAGCGTCTGCCTCAGGATCGGGGAGACGCTTTTTTCCGGAGACACTCTCTTCGCCGGCGCGATAGGCAAAGCGGAAGGGGACAGCCAAACAGAACGCCAGGCCAACCTGCAACTTGAAATACAGAACATCCGCAAGTTTCTGCTGATCCTGCCGCCAACCACCCGGGTTTTCCCCGGCCATGGCCCGGCCACGACGATCGGCGCTGAAAAAGCCTTCAACCCCTATTTCATCCAGTAAACCGGCACAGGGCAGGGCTGAAGGTATGCTCGCCGCCCGCGTCTCAAGGGGTTGCAATTACAGATGACATCAGGTAGAGTTGGAGCCTATGTTGAAACCTACCCTCAATATCGCTTTTATCGGCAACTATTGCCCGCGCCTTTGCGGTATCGCCACGTTTACCACCGATCTTTGCGAAGCCACCGCCAAGCAACTGGGGCAGCGGTCCAACGTCTTCGCGGTCGCCGTCAACGACACCGAGCAGGGATACCCTTACCCGCCGCGGGTAGAATTCACCATACAAAAGAACCAGCAGAGTGATTATTACAAAGCGGCCAATTTCATCAACGCCAGCAATGCCGATGTGGCCTGCATCCAGCACGAATACGGCATCTACGGCGGCTGGGACGGCATCTATATTCTCTCCCTGGTCTCCAGCCTCAGCGTGCCGGTGGTGGTGGTGCTGCACACGGTGCTCAAAGCACCCACCCCCAACCAGAAAAAGATCATCCAGGAGATGGCCCAGCGTGCCAGCCGGCTGGTCGTGATGAGCGAGCTGGCCGTGACTTTGCTGCAGGAGATCTACGCCGTGCCGGCCGAAAAGGTGACGCGGCTTTACCACGGCACGCCCGATTTCACCTCGCTGGACAACAACCACTACAAAAAACGCTTTCAGGTGGAGGGGAACCAGACGCTGCTGACCTTCGGTCTGCTCAGTCCCAACAAGGGGATCGAAACGGTCATCAACGCTCTCCCGGAACTGGTCCGGGAATTCCCCAAGCTGATCTATGTGGTGCTGGGAAAAACCCACCCCAACGTGCGCAAGGAGTACGGCGAAAAATACCGCACCAGCCTGGTGGCGCTGGTCGACAAACTGGAGCTGCACGAACACGTGATCTTCGATGACCGCTTCGTCAGCCTTGAAGAACTCTGCGCCTGGCTGCTGGCGGCGGACATCTACATCACCCCCTATATGAACGAAGCGCAGATCGTCAGCGGCACCCTGTCCTACGCGGTAGGGGCCGGCACCGCCATCATCTCCACCCCGTACTGGTATGCCCAGGAGCTGCTCGCCGAGGGCCGGGGGCTGCTGTTCGGTTTTGCCGACTCCGCGGCATTGGCCACCGCCCTGCGCGACCTGCTGGCGGACAAGGCCAAGTTGAAGTCACTGCGCAGCAAAACCTATCAATTCGGGCGGCAGATGCGCTGGGAGATCGTCACCGCAAAGTACCTGGAGATGTTCCGCCACGCGGTAACGGCCGGGGCCAAAAAGTCGATGATCCTGAAAACTCCCGCCCTGCTGCTGCGCGAGCCGCCGTTCGACCTGGCGCACCTGCAGCGCCTGACCGATGACACGGGACTGATCCAGCATGCCAAGTACATCGTCCCCGACCGCCATACCGGTTATTGCCTGGACGACAACTCCCGGGCGCTGATGCTGTGCGCCGGGGCATATTCCCTGCTGCGCGACGAGGACGCCAAGGAGCTGATCTCCACCTACTTCAGCTTCACCCATTTCATGCAGAATCCCGACGGCCGTTTCCGGAATTTCATGGATTACCAGCGCCGCTTTTTGGATGAAACCGGGTCGGACGACGCCTGCGGACGGGCTCTCTGGGCGTTGGGCTATATCATCTGGCGGCCGCCGCGCGATGCCTATCGCTCCCTGGCCTATGAGTGCTTCCAGAAGGCCTTGCCCAATGTGCGCGGGTTGAACCTGCGCGGCAAGTCCCTGGCCATGCTGGGCCTGGCCGCTTACCTGCGCTGCTACCAGGGGGATGAGAGCGTCACCGCCCTCTTACGCGAATGCGCCGACAATCTTCTGGCCATGTATAAGGAAGTGGCGACGGAAGATTGGCGCTGGTTTGAAGACATCGTCTGTTACGACAACGGCATCATGCCTATGGCTTTGTTTCAAACCTTTGCCCTGCTGCGCGAGGAAAAATACCTGCAGGTGGCCAGGGAAACACTGGAATTCCTGGAAAAAACCCTGACCCGTAACGGCCGCCTGTCCCTGGTCGGCAGCAGCGGTTGGTATAAAAAGGGCGGACCCAGGGCGCAGTACGACCAGCAGCCCATTGACGCGACCGCGATGGTTCTGGCTTTCCAGTCGGCTTACTGGGTTACCCAGGACAAGGAATATTTAAAAAAGATGCGGCTGGCCTTCGGCTGGTTTCTCGGCGAGAACGACATGGGCATGTCCTTGTACGATCACGAAAGCAAAGGCTGCGCCGACGGTTTGCAACCGGAGGGGGTCAGCCTGAACCAGGGGGGCGAAAGCACCGTTTCCTTCCTCATGGCGCTGCTGGCCGTGACCGAAGAGTATGAAATTGCCGGTACGGTCTAGCGCTGCTGCAAAAGCTTTGCCAGCAGTTCAGCCACCGGGATGCTGGCCACATGCGATTGGGAATCGGAAATGGCGTAGGGGATGATCAACTCGCCGTTGAGGATGATGGAGCCGCAGCTGTAAACCACGTTCGGCACATAGCCTTCGCGCTCTTCTTCCCGCGGCGCCAGCAGCGGCTGGTCCAGCCGCCCGATTATTTTCGCGGGATCTTTCAAGTCCAAAAGCGAAACGCCGATGCAGTATTTGCGCATCGGCCCCACGCCGTGCGTCAGCAGCAGCCAGCCTTTTTCAGTTTCCAAAGGAGAGCCGCAATTGCCGATCTGGACGATCTCCCAGGGGTTTTCCGGCGCTTCGATCCTGACCCCTTCATGCCAGAAATGAATATTCCGGGAATAGCTTAAATAGAGATTCTCCCCATCGCTGCGCGTGATCATGGCATACTGGCCGTTGATGCGGCGCGGAAAAAGGGCCATGCCCTTGTTGCGCGCCATGGTGCCGTTGAGGGTCAGGATCTTGAAACGGTGGAAATCTTTTGTTTCGATCATTTGCGGCAATATTTCCCGGCCGTTGTATGCGGTATAGGTCGCATAATAGGTTACGCTGCCGTCGTCATCGACAAAACGGACAAAACGGGCGTCTTCCACCCCATTGCTTTCATTTTGCGACAGGGGGAAAATGACCCTTTCCGAAATCAATTGTCCGTGCGGGAAAAAGACCTCGTAATTCGACTCCATCAGCCACTTGATGTGGGCGATGGTGTCCACCATGGCGGCGGCAGTCAAGATGTCACAGGAGCGGACGGCATCGAGCGCCCGGCCCATTTCTTCCGGCGTAAAGCTGGCCGGCAGGTGCTGGAAGACCGTCTTGGCCGCCTCACTGAGCTGGCCCATCTCCTCCAGCTTGGCCTGGAATAGTCCCCGATCGTATGCTGCGTTCAGGACGATCTCGGGCGTGCCCAGGAACGGGCTGACCGACTCCAGGAAGATCGAATTGTCCCTATCGACCAGGGCGCTGCGGAAAACAATCGAGGAGATATGCCCTTCGCCGGTGGCGCGGAAACTGAAGATCACGCGCGTCTGTCCCTTCTGCACATTGTTCTGCTTGGGATAGATGACGATCGACGGATTGAAGAGGGCGGCCGATTCGATGGAATATTCCATGGTAAAACAGGAGCCGAGCAGGAGCTTTCTTTCCTGAGACAATGCCGCCGCATCCTGGATATAAGCGCTGATCTTCTGGTAATTCCCCATCAGGACGGAGCGAATATCCTTGTGCCGGTGGGCAAAATCCTTGAGTACCTGCTTGAGCAGGGATTTGATCCGGGTTTCGTCCAGCGCCAGGACGCGCTTAACGATATCGGCGGTATGGTTTTGGCTGGCGGGCCGG
>JAPKZM010000268.1 GCA_026393775.1 Candidatus Aminicenantota bacterium | reverse complement strand
ATAATACTCGATGCCCTGGTCGAGGATGAACTCAACCTCGGGATTGCCGCGGCCGACGACATTGCCGATGACGCAAAAATCGATTCCGGCGGGGATGTTCCTGGCGGCGAAACCCTTGAACAGGGTGACCCGCAAGCTTTTCAGCAATCCGTCCACGGGAGGATAAAAACGGGCGTCTGAACCGAATACCTCATAGCCTTTCATTTTGAAAAGTCCGGCCAGGGCGCTCATGCCGGTGCCGGCGATGCCGCAAAGAAATACTTTTTTTACCATTTCACCCCGATCTCGCAAGTAAGCGGATGCGCAACCGCTTCGCTATCGATCTCGGCCTTCACACCCAGCGGCAGCACCTGGGCAGAGCGAGCATGACCGAAGGGCATATCGTAAAGGACGGGGATGCCCAGACGCAGCAATTTTTCTTGCCAGCGCCCGTAGAAGGTTGTTTTCTCCTCGTCGTCTTGGAAGCAATTCGGAAATTCTCCCAGCAGCAAGCCGCGCAGGCGGCGAAAAACGCCCGCCTGTTCGCATTGCCACAGCATCCTGTCCAGGCGGTACGGTCGCTCGTTGACGTCCTCGAGCAGCAGGATCCTGTTTTTCAGCGCCGGCAGATGCCGCGTCCCGAGCAGGGAAACAAAGTTGGACAGGCAACCGCCGCCGAGCGTCCCGCGGGCGCGTCCGGGACACAGGACACTTCCTGAAAAGCGCAGCGGGGGCTGGTTGGCGGTGATCGCCGCCATGATCTGCCCGCGGTCGCAAGCGCCCTGGGCCAGTCCGCCGTAAACCATCGGCCCGTAAAAAACGACCATCTGCCGCCGCTCCAGCAGGTGCCACAAAAAATAACTGACATCGGATGAAGCGATTACGATCTTCGGGGTACGGATCACCAGCTTTTCCAGCAGCGGTAGCAGGTAATTGGAACCGTAACCGCCGCGTCCGGCCCAAAGGGCCTTGATGTCCGGGGCAAAGAAAAACCGCTGCAGGTCATCCAGGGTTTGCTCCGGCGGCCGGGCAAAAAAATCGCTAGCGGACAGGACGCCGTCGACTTCCATGGGCCTGAAACCCATTGCGCGCAGGGACTGCAACCCTTGGCTGCGATAAGGTTCCTTGGCCGGCGAAGAGGGCAGGAAAACTCCGACGCCATCGCCGGGCAGGAGCGGATCAGGCCTGAGGAGCATGTTTGGCGAACCTCATGATGACGAGCGTGCCCTGATCCGGGGTTGACTGGATGTCCAAGCCGCCTTGGTGCAGTTCCAGAAAACGGCGGGCGATGACCAGCCCCAGCCCGGTCCCCAGATCCTTGGAAGAAAATTCCTCGCTGGCGATGCGCTGCAGTTCCTCGTTGCTGATGCCGGTACCATTATCGCGGATGCGCACCTCCGCGTTCTTTCCCTGCTGCGCCAGGGAGACCTCTATCTTGCCATCTCTGCCGGCTACGGCTTCCACTGCGTTGGTCAATACATTGTCGAGCACCTGCTTGATTTTCTGGCGGTCGGCGACGACCTCGATCGCCGCCGAGGATTCTTCCACCATGAAGCGCACGTGGGGGTAGATGGAGCGCAACTGGGAGACAGCCTCAGCGATCAGGTCGGTGAGAGAGAATGGTCCGGGCTTCAATTCGTCCAGCTTGGACAGGTTCAGGAACCCGAAAGCCACCCGGCGCAGGTGCTCGGTTTCCTCGATGATGTAGCGGACGGCGCTGGTAATCACCGGCCTGGGATCATTGTCCGGGTCTTGCAGCGAGCGCAGGATCTGTTCCGCCGAGAGCTTGATCGGGGTCAGCGGGTTCTTGACCTCGTGCGCCACCCGGCGGCCAAGTTCGACCAGGGTCTTCATCCTGGCAATTTCCGAAACGTTTTTTTTCTGTTCCTTGATGCCTTCCAGCATGGCGTTGAAACCATGCACCAGTTCCCGCAATTCGGTTTCCGCGGGGACATCCCCGAGGGGCTGCAAGCGGCCCTGCTGCACGTCGGCCATGCCCCGGTTCAGGAGGTGGATCGGCGCCATGATCTTGTTGCGGAAGAAAAACGCGGCTGCCATGCCGCAGACGATCAAAATGAAAAAAACGGTTATCAGGAAATCGACGTAGGTGCGGCGGGATTCGGCCAGATTGGCGCGGTTGTAAGCGAATTCAATGTCAAAAATGTAAGCGTCGCCGGCTTTGAAAAACAGGGCCAATGAGTTCTCCATTTTCTGCAGGTAAAACTGCTGATTGCCTTGCTGCAGGACGTCGCGGATCCCGGAATTCAGGTAGATGGACAATTGCGATTGGATGATCTTCCTGTGGTTGGAGGTATGAAGCAAAACTCCGTTTTCATAGACGCTGATGTCGTTTTCCAATATTTTCCCCAACAGGAACAAATGGTTCTGGGTGATCTCGCCGCTTTCGGCCAGAAGGTTGTTGATGATATTCAAGGCCGAGCGCCCCCTGGAATAAATCGCCCGCTGTTGTTGCGTTTCCAGCGCCAGCGAATTGAAATTAAGGGAAAAAATCGAAAAAACAACCGCCGTGATTATGGTGAGCAGAACCAGGATGGCGAAAACCTTGAGCGAGAATGATTGGAAGAGAAAGCGCCACTGAAATTCCCGCAAGCGTCGGAAATTGAAAATTGCGGCCAGCAGCATCAAGGCGATCAAAATTTTAGTAAATTCCGAGAACGTTTTGAAAAAAGTTCTTTTGGGATAAAAAACAACGACGGTTTCGTCGTTGCTTCTGAAGACATAACCGCGGTAATCGACCCCCATGGTGCGGAAGGAAATCCAGCTGTCCGCTTCCGCGAGCAATGCGGCCAGGTTTTCCAGATTGATGTTGGCCGGATTTTCCCGGATCCCGCCCGAGCCGTCCACCTTGATATACCCCATGCCGGCCGCATTGATTTTCCGGTCCAGGTTAAAGACCGATTTCTGGTCAAGGCTGCGCAAGACCGATTCGGCTGAATTGAGGACTTGAACCATGATGTAACCGAGGTAGCTCCCCTTTTCAAACACATTGATCGTGGCCACGGCCAGGCTTACTTTTTTCCCGAATAGGTCGGCGTCAACGGCCTCGACGTGCCAGAAGGGGAAAATATCCTTTTTGTGAATGTCGATATAGGGGATCTGGTAGGAAAACGAATGGAGCAGCGTGTTGTCCTTGGCAACCACGTAGATGCCCGAAGCGATGGCCTCCCGCGCTGCCAACGTGTTCTGCCATATGCCGGCCAACTCGTCGCGAATATCCTCCTTGAACAGTGAGTAAAACTGGCCTTTTTGCGAATTGATCTCGTAAACGATTTCCCGGGCCACCAGCTTGGCGTATGGATTCTGGCTGGTAAAAATATTCTTCAGGTTGGAGCTGATGAATTCCTGTTTCTCCAGCGTTGAATATGCGGACAGCCAATGGCCGATCGACAGGGCCAGCAGCACCAGCAGCAGGATCCGCGGCCAGAAGCGCCGCCGGCATAGAAGAAAAACAATGAAGAGCAAGGCCAGCAAGAAAAAGCTGAAAAAGGCCGAGGGAAAAAATTTGCCGACCAGGATCACCAGCCCCGATTGCAGCAAGGCCACGGGCCAGTCAACCCGCCAGGAGGACGGCTTTTGCAGCCGGACTGCGACCAGCAAGGGAATGGCATGCAGTCCGATAAGCAAGGCCAGCAATCCCAGATAGCCCGGGCGCAAGGCGAATTCGGAAAAGGGAAAATCCACGTCGGGCAAAACCCTGGATATGGAATAGAAGGCCGCGCCGCTCAGCAGGTTGAAGAGAACGAATGCCGCCCAATTGTTCGCCGGCAACCGCCAGCCGGCAAAAAGTAAATAGGCCGCAAGCGAAAACAACAGCACAACCAGCAGCTGCCAAACGGATTGCAGGGCCGGCGCAAAACGGGATAAATAAATGTCGGGTTTGCAAAGCCAGGCGAGAAAAAACCAGGCTGACCAAGTCATGCCTCCCATGGACAGCAACTGCAACCAGGATCGTTTGGAAAATGCCAGAAATAAGACAATAAACAGCAAGAAGGTAAATCCGTAAAAAAACAGGCTGTTCCACTTTTTAAAATAGCGGGAAAAATCGGCCGCTGAAAAAATCAGGTTGAGGACAAGCTGGCTGCGACCGGCCTTGAGAATATGGCTGTAATAATAGCTGTTCCGTGCCTGGTCAAACGACAAGCCGGCCCCGACGCGGGTTAAGGGTTCTGGCGAATACTTGAGGTCGAATACCGAACAGGGATACCTCCAGGCCTTCCGGAGCAGGCTGGACTTGGTGTCCATGAGATAACTCAGGTAGCAGATCGGACCGCCCAGGCGGCGGAAAAAATAAATATCCTGGTTCTTCCTGACCAGGCGCCAATCGCCTTCGGTCAGAGAAAGCGATTTGAAAAAATAGATCTCGCCGTAATAAAAATCGATCACGCCGTTCTTCTCGCTAACCAAAGCTTCCTTTTTCTCCAACTCCCCGGCCGTCAATTGCCCGGCCCTGAATCGTTTCAGCAGCCGCTCCGAGCGGAGCAAGTTCCGGTCGATTTCGTCGGCCAGCAGCGCTTCGAGTCTGGCGCTGTTTTTGTTCAGCAAGATCGCAATGGCTTCCGTACTCCAGGTGCGGGGCAGGATCACCTTGCAATAAAGAGCTCCCGCGGCAAGCAGGCCTACCAGGCAGGCGCAGGCTACATTTTTAAACCGCGGAGATAGTACAGCTTCCATTCTGTTTCTTTCTTTTCATTATAATCGGCGCTCATGAATAGAATCAGTTTGTAATAAACCCGCAGCCCGGAGTTGCGTTGGCTCAAGAGCAGATTCAATGATTGCACGGCGATATTCTCTTCGACCTGCAGTGAAGACCATTCGAACCTTTCGATCGCCAATTCCGCCAGGCGGGTTGAGAATGCCTTGATGAATTCTCCTTTGCTTAAGAAACCGTTGAGGGAAAAAGGCCCTTCCAGGTCCAGGGAAAGGCGTTCCTGGCAGATCGGTTCTAGGGCCGAAAGGTGTCCCTGCTGCACCGCTTCCTGGATCGGCTGCATGACCAGGTAACTCTGGCTGACCTGGTCGGTTTGGCTGACAGCGAGCAGCAGCAGAAGGATTTGCAGCATGCTAGAAAACGATCAGGCTATGGAGCGGGTATTTCAGCAGCTTATCCCGGCCGTGCAAAAAACCAAGCTCGATCAGAAACTGGATGGCAACCACTTCCCCGCCCAGCTTTTCCACCAGCTTGGCCGTCGCCAGAGCGGTTCCGCCAGTGGCTAGCAGGTCGTCGACGATCAGGACTTTGTCGCCCTTGCGGATGCTGTCGTGGTGGATCTCCAGCACGTTGCTGCCGTACTCGAGAACGTACTCTTCGCGGATGGTCCGGGAAGGCAGTTTGCCCGGTTTGCGGGCCGGGACGAAACCGCAGCTCAGTTTGTATGCCAGCACGCCGCCTAGGATGAAGCCGCGGGCCTCGATGCCCACGACCTTGTCGATGGCCGCATCCAGGTATTTCTTCATGATCAGGTTCATGGCTCTATGGAAGGCCTCGCCGTCCTGCAGCAAGGTGGTGATATCCTTGAAGATGATGCCTTGCTTGGGAAAATCGGGCACGTCGCGGATCAATTTTTCGAATTCCATGCATCCTCCAAATTTAAAGACTATAATAATACATTGTGATGAATTTTTAAATATGGTTCATATTTAATGCTCCGATTTATTATAATCCAACCATAATCGTCTTGAAGTGAAAAATTTTTTATGCTAGCTTCAGGGAATGTCGCATCCGTCAAGTGGAACGTAATGAAAAAAATTAAAGCACTGATTATTGTTTCCTTACTAATTGTTCTGCCGATCATAAGCTTAAGAACTTGCGAACGGGCAAGATTGATGAGAGGTCTTGATGCGAAATCCAAGAAATTAGACGCATGTCTGAACCAAGAGCAACACAATGGCCCCGGCGAATTGGGAAAGGCCCTTAATACCTATCTGATTGAAACATCGTTTGTCCTGAACAATCAGGGCTTGCTGTTCGGGAATTATTTTTCCAGCCGCGACCGACAAATTATCTTCGACAATGCCTGCAAGCGTCTGCTGCGCGTAAAAACAATGCTGCTGACCAATCCCAGTTTTTTCCATATCCAATTGCCGGATTTAGATAATGTGGTTAATTTGTTTTATGAAAAGCTCGGCACGGCCAGTTATAACAATAAAGATCAGGTGATTAAAGATATCCTGAAACGCTGGGCAGACAGCGGTGAAATGGCTAGCTTATATATGACCAAGGATGAACTGACTCTACATACCAGCTTAGCTATGGAAGCTCGAAAAATGGAGGAAGACAAAAAATTGGCACAGATGAAAGCGGAAAATAAGGAAAAAAATGCGTATAAGCTGGAAATTCCCGGGTTTGAAGAGGTGCAAACACTGAAACAGAGAGAGGTCATCCGCGTAACAAATCTTTTAATTCCATTTGATCAGCTCGATCAATACCTGGGGCAAAAAATGACTTTCATATTGAAAAATGGCAGCCAGATCAGCGGGAAATGTGCCGGCTCCGACGGGAATTTGGTACTTATCGACTTCGCCACAGATGGCAGCCCTTTGGTAATGAAAATTCCCAGCGAGCAAATCGCTAGGATCGAAAAGATCACAAGGGAAAAAATACTGGAAATGTATGATCCAACTATGGAACGTGAATCACAATTAAAACCGGGTTTTCAGGAGCTTGTTTATGCTCCATATCCAAAAGGCAAAGAATATGTAGGTTTTGTTACCATAGACAACAAGATGATTTTCGTTTCTGCTGCCACCTGCACGTTGACCTGCCATTCCAGAGAGAATGCTGAAGGCTACACACCCATGGCAACCCGCATCCGGGAGAACTCTCTAAGAGATTTTCAAACTTCTCTATACTATCCAAAACTAGAAGGCAAACTAAATCTTGTGTTTGAACTTCGTCTCATCAAAGATGTGCCCGGGGCTTCATCCCCCATCATAATATACTGCAAAGATTTAGTTCTGAATCCAAAAACCGTGCGCTCGATGTTTCATGCGCAAAATATTGACAGTGCCATTAATGCTATTGGTAACCCCAAATATGGCAAAGGTGAATTACCTTGGGAATATGAACTGAAAACCCGTTGACAGACCAGGAGCAGCC
>JAPKZM010000304.1 GCA_026393775.1 Candidatus Aminicenantota bacterium | reverse complement strand
AACCCCGATCATGACTTGTTCTCAAGGCTTTTATTCATAATAAAATTGTCCCATCCCGGCACTCTTTAGTCAATAATTTAATAGTGTTAGATAACTTTATTTCTGCTAAAATTTATTCGATTTGGGCAACAGCCCGTCCAGGTTCCAGAAATAAAGCAGCAATGGTTTGAATTTGGTGTTGGGTATACGCTGAGGTTTCTGGAGAAGATGTTTGCAACTTTGCAAATGGGGACCGCAAGCTGATTTGTCAAACTGCCGGGGATGGGATAATATGGAAGGCATGAAAACGGTGAACGAAAGATTGGCTTATTCAAGGCGCCATCATGGCCCCCATCCTGCAGCGGGAATTTTGCGGCAAGCAGACCCGTTCCAAGAGGACTTGATACCATGAGATTCCCATTGCTTCCGGCGCTCGTTGTCATCCTCGGCCTGCTTGCGCTTGCCGTGTGGATCGCCTGGCGGCTGGTCTCCCGGCGTCGCGCCCTTCCCTGCCCCTCGTGGCTTTCATGGCTGGTGGACAACCCGCTGGTAAGGCGCCGCACCCTGGCCGTGCTGGACCGGTTGAAGCTCGCGCCCGGAATGAGCGTGCTGGACGCGGGCTGCGGCCCCGGGCGGCTGGCAGTCCCTATCGCCCGGGCGGTCGGTCCCGAAGGGCGGGTCCTCGCCGTGGACCTGCAGCCCAGGATGCTCGAGCGGGCGAAAGGCAAGGCCGCTGCCGCCGGCGTTGGCAACGTCGAGTTCATGCTGGCCGGGCTGGGGCAAGGCAAGGTCCCGGCGCGCCGCTTCGACCGGGCCCTTTTGTCGTGGGTGCTGGGCGAAATCCCGGAACGTCTTGCCGCCCTGCGCGAGATCCACGCCGCGCTCAGGCCCGGTGGCTTCCTCCTGGTCAGCGAGGTGTTGGCCGATCCGCACTACCAGTCACTGGCCAAGGTCAAGGCGCTGGCAGAGGAGTGCGGCTTCCGCGCCGGAGCTTATTACGGCAGCCGCTTCGAATACGCGATCGCCCTGGAGAAGCCCGCGGCCGGCTGAAGACCTGGGGAGTCCAAGCCCTGTTTTTTTGATGTACGATCATGTGACGATATATTATTTCAGCGGCACGGGCAATGCCCTTACGGCAGGCCGCTGGATCAATGAAAATGCGGAGAAAAAAGGTATAAAAGCGGATTTGATTTCCATAGACAGATTTAAGAAGATAAATGTTCCTGTTGCTGAAGGTAAAAGATTGTTGGGCTTTTGCTACCCGACGCACGGATTCGGCCTGCCCTGGATCATGCTGAAATTCATCTTCAGGTTCCCGGCCAGGGAAAGATGCGACGTGTTCCTTCTGAATACAAGGGCGGGCTCGAAGATTTTTAAATGGTTCGCGCCCGGAGTAAGCGGCATCGCGCAGATCCTGCCGGCGCTTATTCTGCTTGTCAAGGGGTTCAAGATAAGGAGCCTGTTTCCCCTTGACATGCCTTCGAACTGGATTTCGGTCCATCCCGGGTTTAACCAGGCCACGGTCGCCGCTATTGTCGCGCGCTGCCGCATCATGACGGATGATTTTTGCGAAAAAGTGCTCGGGGGCCGGACGCATTTCAGGCCCAATGTCTTCGTCATGATGCCGATCGACATCGCGCTGGCACCGATCGCGTTCATGTACTTCATGTACGGCCGTTTCTTTTTCGCCAAGCTGTACATTGCCTCGACCGACTGCGACACATGCCGGTTGTGCGAAGAAAAGTGCCCGACGGCTTCGATCAAAATTGTGAATAAAAGGCCTTACTGGAAATTCAGCTGCGAAAGCTGCATGCGCTGCATCAACATCTGCCCGCGCCAGGCCATCCAGGCGTCGCATTCTCTTGCCGTGATCATCGCCGTGGCCGGTTCATTCCTGCCGCTGGCGTTGATGCTCAAGATATTTAATTCTTATATTCCCCCTTCACTGCAAAAACCGGCCGATTTCATTGTCAATTGGGGAATATCGCTGACATTATTTTTTGTCGTCTCGGGAGCGGTATTCTGGCTGATAAGATTAAGATGGATCAATAAATTTTTCTCGGCCACATCGCTCACGAAATATTGGCGGCGCTACCTGGCTCCGGGAATAAAGCCCAGGGATTATTAAAGGAAGGAAAACCGGGGACGGCGCAAATAAGTGTGATTCTATAGTGCTGAAAATTTCTAATCGATCAAAACCAGGCTATAACGGTTCCGCTGCCTGTTTTTGCGAAGATAGCAGACAATTGACATTGCAAATAATGATCCCTAAAATGCAAGCATGAGGATAGCATCACTGGATGCTTCGGAAGACCTCAGCATAGTGATAGCATCACTAGATGCTTCGGAAGACCTCAGCATAGTGATGCTAAAATATGTGGAGGATGGAGAATTACTATGAAGAAAAAATATCTTTTAAAAGTGGCATCCATGCTCATTATTTTCAGCTCTCTGCACTTCCTTTCGGGCACGGAAATCAGCGACTTACCTCATCCTCTGGTCGTTTCCGACCGCCTGTATTACGATGGACCTGAGGGGAATGCCGGTCTGGCTTTCCAAGTTAAATTTATCAGCGCACAATCTCTGACGACTTTTTTAAAACTCGACACTCCCGTCGGTAATATCAATAATCGCTCCTATACCTTGAGAGATATCCTGGTTGACGTTAATTTTGACGGTGGAAACGCTAACTGGGCTGACGTGAGAATATCCGGCCCTAAACCTATTATTTTGGACTATTTAAACGATCTTGAGACAAAGTTCCGCAAAAAGAACCTCCTCTCCGATTTTTCCTGGATGTTCATGAACTTCAAACCCACGGCGTATTATGAGAATGAAGGATTAAGAGCACCCCTGAAGGGTGACATCTTTTCCATTTTCCTGGCCGCGAATAAACCCAAATACCTGTCTGCCGAGCCAATCCTTATCCAGGTAATGATAAAAAATAATTGGGACAGAAAGCTGACTCTAGTAAAACCTCAGGACGGTTCCGTCCATGGATTCAGATACCCCTTTTGCGTTATTGAATTGAAAAATGACCAGGGACGCAAAGAAGGTTTTTCCGTGACTCCCGCCTGCAGAACGGTTAATCCCTTGGCAGCCGATTCCTTTTTTGAAATTGAGCCCGGGAAGGCAGTGGCATTATTTGCTAAAGAAATCCCTCTGGCTAATTGTTTTACCATTCAAAAACCGGGGGTATATTATCTCATGGCCAGGTATTCTACGGTTGCCAACCATGAATGCAAATGGTATGGATCATACACCTTTGACTATTGGAATTCTCGTTTTGAAAATGAATTCTGGCAAAAAAACGAACCCTTGATTCAAGCAAATCGATGGCACCTGGCTGATGTCGAACGCGTCGATGTTCGATCGGAGTGGATAAAAATCGAGGTCGAGCGCCCAATGACTCAGAGCCGGGGCATCTCAAAATCCGAAGCCGTCATTATCGCGGAAAAAATATTCGCTCAGGAAAAATGGCCCACCAATGACATTATGGTTCGTGAAAACGGTGAATTCTGGGACATTCAATCAAACAGTAACGCTTTGGGCAGGAATGGGTTTATTCGATTAAAGCGCGCGACCGGTGAAGTCGTTTCCAAACACCTCACCGGCCCGTAATTCCAACAGTGAAGGTGCAGCCAACCGTGATAGCAAGAAATGCCAATTCGAAAATTTGCTCTTCATGAGTAAAAGGGTTTTTTATTGGATCCTTTGTCTGCTGGTTCTGAGTAGCATTGCGTTTGCTCAACCAGCACCTCTTTCCTTCCCGGAGTTTCTCCGGCTCTCGACCCTCCCAAGGGATATCCTCGATCCATTCGTGTGGTCAACAACTTTTCTGGGGGAAGCTCCTTCACCGTTGACGATATTCGAAAGGGATCTTGACGGCGACGCCATTCCGGAGCTTTTTGTTTCCTGCTCTTCCCTGCGAGGCAACGCTGGCAGTATGTACGAAATATTTCACCAGCAAGGAAAAGGCTGGGCATATCTTGGAGAAGCCTTTCTCCATCCGCGGGCAGTAACCCTGACGGAGCCTTTTTCCTCGGCAATCAGTTTTCTTGCTTACAACCGCTTGGGAGCCGACGAGGGAAAACTTGTCAGGTTTTTTCTTGGCGCAGATGGTTTCAGCGGGAAGGTTCAGCAAATCATCCAGCCTCTTTCCTCCGACGCGGAGATGTACCAGAAACTCTTTCCGGAAGGTTCAGATTCGCTCCATTTGGAACTCAAGCTGAATGAGAACTCGGGATATGCTTCCGGGAAAGTAAGTATTACCTGCCTTTGGACAAATTCGTCCCCCCAACCTGTGACTTTTTTTCATCATCCCCAATTTTTTCTTAAAATAGGGAACGAACCCCCGCGCATGCTGGTATCTCGGGAGAATATGGTCAGAAGTGATCCCCGGCCGGTATTGGCTGATTACACGTATCTTCCTCCCGGGAAATCCTTTCGCCAAACTCAGATATTCACCCTGCCGGAAAGGCTATCACAACCGGTTTTCATTGGCGCAAATCTCGATCGCAAGCGACCGGAAAACCTGTTCTTCCATTTTCCAAAAGACATTGCCTCGGGATTCTCAATCGAAATTGAAGCGTGGACGGGCAAAATTGTCGCCGACCCTATCCCGGTAGGATTATCCTCTTGCAAAGACTCATCCAAATAAATAAGGGACAAACGGCAGTTTATTTGCATGACTTTTCCCAAATCGACTTAAAACAAAAATCATGGTCACTGCGTATTGAGGATTACGATGAAATATGCAAATCTTCGAAATCATAATAAACGCCAAAAGGAGCAAAGCGCATGGAAATAAATCCGAGTTCACTCAAAAAGACGGCAAGATTTGCCGGCCTACTGTATCTTATTTGGATAATAACAGGCCTCTTTGCCCAGTTTTATGTACCAGCACAAATTAAAATGCGGGGTGATGCGGTTACCACTGGCCAAAATATCCTATCCCATGAATTTTTATTTCGCACGAGCATAATCAACGACCTTATCAGCCACACCCTTTGGGTGTTTATGGTATTGGTTCTCTATCGATTGTTCAAACAGGTAAACGAGCGCCAGGCTAAATTTTTGGTTGCATTGGTGATCGTGCAAATTCCTGCTGTTTTTTTTATGGAGGCATTCAATATTACTTCGCTCATGATTTTTAAAGGCGAAATATTGAAAACATTTGAACTTGCCCAGAGACAAGATTTGGCTATGCTCTTTCTTAAAATTAGCGATTACGGAGTTTTGACATTAGAAATGTTCTGGGGGCTTTGGCTCTTCCCCCTGGCGATCCTTGTCTACAGGTCCCGCTTCCTTCCCCGCTTTCTGGGCGTCTGGCTGGCCATCACCGGCTTCTTCTATCTGGTCTTGAGCTTTATCGGCATTATGCTGCCTCAATATAAGGATATGATCCTTAACAGCGCATTCGCCTTGCCGGCCGAGATCGGAGAGGTTGCGTTTATGTTGTGGCTTTTGATCAAGGGCGCAAAGGCGCAGGCCGTGAACAGCGCGCCTATGCCATGAGGACGAAGAACACAAGATGCCTCAATAAGTTCTTTGGAGTATCGGGGACAGTGCCCCCTTCGGGGACTTCGCTTGACTTTGTGACTTTGTCAAGACAAGGGAAAGATAACGGTATCAAGTCTATTATTAGAACATTTGATTTGATAAACTGATCTCCTGTTCAGACCGATTAAGGAAGGTAGCAATGAATCACCTGGCACTATTTTTTACCCGCACAATTTAAAAATCAAATACACTAAAGACGAGCTTCGCCCGTCGATACGGGTGGATACCATGAATGATCGACAAGCAGAAAACACGGATGCCGGCAGGTGGCTCGAGCAAGCCTACACGAGCGAAAAGCCGCGCCTCCTGGCCCGGGTACGCGCCGCCGGGCGCAGCCTTGAAGAGGCCGAGGACCTGGTGCACGACGTCTATGCCGAAACCCTGGAGCGCCTGCCCCTGATGGCCGACATCCGCAACCTGCCGGCCTGGATCAATTCGCTTTTCACCCGGCGACTGATCGACGCCTGGCGGCACGAGAAAGTGCGCAAGGCCTCTGGCGAGACCGATGTGGCCGAGGAGACCCTGCGCGAGATCATCAAAGGCGCTGGACTCGATCCCCATGAGGCGTTTGTCCGGGAATGCCTGGTGGACGCCCTCAACGATGCCCTGCGTGTCCTGCCGGCAGCCCAGAAGCAGGTGGTGGAAGCCCAGGTGTTCGGCGGCAAGACCTTCCGCGAGATCGCGGCGGCCACGGGCGAGAGCATCGATACCCTGACGGCGCGCAAGCGCTACGCCCTGCGCAACCTTTCCCGCGCCTTGCGGCACTGGATCTACCGATGAACGATCACAACGGGACCGGCTCGACCGGCCGAGGCCCGAAACGATAATTTTACCGGGACACACCCGGAGGAGGCAACCAATGTCTGAGCATGAGAATGATGACAAGCGGCGGCCGGATGATGACAGCGTGAACAACAAGGAGAGATCCGGAAAGTCGTGCTGCCGTCCCGAACGGCATCATGGACACGGCGGCGAGTGCAGTGAATGGGGCTGGTGGGAGGAGCGCAGCCTGCCGCAAAAAATACTGATGGGCATCGGCTTCGGCATCCTGGGGATCGGCCTGCTCTTCCTCTGCGGCTGGGTCGTGATGCTCCTGTGGAACTGGTTGATGCCCGACATCTTCGGGCTCAAGCGCCTGACCTACTGGCAGGCCTGGGGCCTGCTGATCCTGTCCCACATCCTCTTCAAGAGCTTCGGCTCGGGGCACGGCAACGGCCACAGCGACCGCAAGCGCCGCCGGCACCTGCGCCGCTACATGCATGAGGGGCAGGCGGCCATGAAGGAAGCAGCGGAAAGCGAATGAACGCGGGCAAAAACGACGCCAAGCGGGTGTTTCTGAAAAAAGGCACCTGCTCGCAGACCTTGTGTTTCCTGTTGGACCGCGAATTCGGTCATCTGCAAGCAAACGAGGAGCGAGCCGCGGACCCCCTGGCGGGCGGACTGCTGCAGGGCGGACAGCAATGCGGAATGCTTTGGGGGGCGGCATTGGCGGCGGGAGCCGAATCCTTCCGCCGCCACGCCGACCGCGATCAAGCTATTGCCGCAGCTATAATTGCGGCCCAGCACCTTGTGGAATCATTTGAAAAAAGGGCAAAAAGTGTCAACTGCCGGGATATAACCGGATGTGATTTTTCAAGTAAATTCGGCCTGGCAAAGGCCTTATTGCTCGGCAGGTTCGTCCGCTGCTTCAAACTCGCCGGCCGCTGGGCCCCGGAAGCGATCCAGTCGGCGAAAGAAGGATTGTCCCGCCAACAAACCGATTCCCCGCCCATGCCGATCAGCTGCGCTTCCGAAGTCGCCAAGAAAATAGGGGCCAGCGATGAGGAGATGGCGATGGTCGCCGGATTCGCCGGCGGCATCGGCCTGAGCGGCAACGGTTGCGGCGCTCTGGCGGCAGCCATCTGGATGACGACCCTTGAACTGGTCAGAAAGAAGAACTGGAAATATTCCTTGTCCGATCCGCTCGCCGGGGAAATAATAAAAAAATTCCGAGCCGCGACCGGTTCTGAAATGGAGTGCCGCAAGATAACCGGCAAGCGCTTCAAGACGTTGAACGAGCATGCGGAATTCCTAAAGAACGGCGGCTGTGATAAACTGATCGATCTGCTCGCGCGGTCGTAAGTCTTTTTTTTGGAGTCACGCTGATGGAAATCCGGCAATTGGAATTTCTGAAACATCTCCGGCTCTTCAAGCGCCATGTCTACCTCGATCATAACGCCACCACCCGCGTCAGCGGCCGCGTCCGGCGCAAAATGAACCAGGTCCTGAAGCACGACTACGGCAACCCGTCGGCGCTGTATGAGCTGGGCAGGAGAGCGGCCGAGGTCATGGCGGAGGCCCGGCAGCAGGTTGCCGACGCCATTCATGCCGACCCGGGCGAGATCTATTTCACCGGCTGCGCCACCGAATCCAATAATGCCGTGCTCAGGTCGCTCAGCGGCTATTTTTATCCCGGGAAGAAAAAGATCGTCTCCACGCCTATCGAACACCCCTCGGTGCTGCGCACGCTGGAATTCCTGCAAACCCGGGGCATCGCGGTCGAATATTGCCCCGTGGACCGCCAGGGCCGCGTGCTCCCGGACGAACTGGAGGGGATGATCGATGGGGATACCTTCCTGATCTGCTGCATGCTGGCCAACAACGAGATCGGCACCATCCAGGATATCGCGGCCATCGCCGGGATCGCCAAAAGACATGGCGTGCTGGTGCTGTCGGACTGCGTCCAGGCGCTGGGCAAGATCCCGATCGACATGCACGGCTGGGGGATCGATTACGCTTCCTTTTCGGCGCACAAACTGTACGGGCCTAAGGGCGTCGGCGCCTTGTACGTCAGGCAGGGCAGCCCGTTCGCGCCGTTCATGCACGGCGGCCACCAGGAGAACGGCATGCGCGCCGGCACCGAGAGCCTGCACAATATCGCCGGGTTCGGCGCGGCCTGCCGCGATGTCGGCAGGCTCCTGGCCCGCGCCGAACGGATCCGAGCCCTGAAAAGCCGGTTGGTCCGGCGGCTCAGGGAGATCGAGCCGGATGGCGCGATCCATTCGCCCGATGCGGACGGCCTGCCGAACACGCTCAGTATTACGTTTCCGAACGTGAGCAATGCCGGGTTGCTGGCGGCGTTGGACCAGCGCGGCATCGCGGTATCCGCCGGCTCGGCGTGCAGCTCCCAGGACGACAGGCCTTCGCCCACCCTAAAGGCGATCGGCCTGTCCGACCGGGCCGCGAGAGAAACCATCCGCGTCAGCCTCGGTTGCGGCACCTCGGCGCGGGACATCCGCTATACGCTGAAGGTCATCCGGGATCATGTCGCGGGCCGGACCCTGCTGGTCAACATGATCTTGCCCGCGCAGCTGGACGAGGCCATCCTGTTCGACCAGGGATCATACATCCTGGACGTACGGCCGCAATTCCAGCGGCGGAATTTCGCTGGGCTGCCGAATTCCCATGAAATGTCGTTCGTTGCGGTCGAAAAATACCTGCGCCTGCTGCCAAGGGACAAGCATATCCTGGTCGTGTGCCATCGGGGATATCTTTCGCAGATCGCGGCGTATTATCTAAGGTCCAAGGGATTCGAACGCGTCAGCAGCCTGCGGGGTGGCGTCGCCGGTTGGAAAGCGCGGCAGGGCGACCTGTATCAAAAATACGCGGGACAAAATGTTACGGTACTTGAGCCGGTAAAATGAAACCGCTCAGCGACCGGCGCGGTTAGAGAACTAGATAAATTGGACTATCAGGATGATGATAGGAGCGAACGCAATGAGCGCGGCGACCAGGAGGGATGCTGGGGATGGAACTCAACTTTATGTCCTAATTTAAATATCTTTAAGTTGATGCTTGTCGATCTATTTTAATTTGCCCTGGCTTTTCTTTATTTTATTGTTAATATTATCGACTTCAGATTTGACCCCCATCCTCATTAATGTAATCCTGGTAGGTATCTCGTCAATAGATTCTGTAGTTGCAATTTTATTTTCTCCTGTCTTGTTGATTGTATTGTTAATTTCTGTCTGAGAATTGATAATGTCGATTTTTAGGCAATCAAAATAAGTTACCATAAGACTAGGAACCTGTTGATAGATTTCTAATAGTGTTGAAATCTTATCCCTCAATTTTGGGAGTCGATTGGTAGTTTTATCGTTTATATAATTCAAATCTCGATTGAAATATTCAATTGAAATTTTATCGATGTCAGTTTTATCAGTGTAGGCGATGCTCTTTAATGTTTCTTTTAAAAATGGGCTTGCATCATCGAGCGCGATGCTTCTTGTTTTAGTTATTTGCTCTTTCACGGTATTCCAATATTCTTTTGCCATGATCCAATTATCTGAATTTAAGGAGTCCCCGCCTATTAAGGGATTTATACTCCGGAGAAAATCTTGGATCTTATTTGTCGGAATCAGAAAGTTTTTTATGGCGTTTACTTCTGCTAAAGCATTAGCGATATTTACATCCTTAGTGATTTTAAGCTTCAAAGATTCCTGATAGCTTGCCAATTTGGCTTCTAGTTTATTCTTGTCAGTCTGCTCCACATCAGTTTTATTATCCTTTTTTTTTGGCCAAATTGCATCGAGCAAAAGTTGTACGGGAGGCAAAGCCGTGGTAATGATTGCCTTTATAACATTCCCAATTTTTGTCCCTTGCTCAGTGCCTGGGGCGGTCGTCTGAGAATAGATCGGGGAAACCCTCAAAATTAAAAGTAACAATACTCCCACTGTTAAGATTTTATTCATTCTCTCCTCCTATTTTGGCATGTATGATTCATCTTAATATTTGGCAATCAAATAAAAAGAGGGAATTTTGTGTTTTTTTTTAAAGTGATATTCAATGATGACCTTACTCTTGGGCGGGACAATGAATTTTGTGATATTTTGAATAAAAAATCTTACTCGGTGCTTGACTTCTTGACTTTGTCCACATGAACTGTGATCTATTAAATCAGACATGATGGCATGGGGAAAAAAGAGGGTACGGAGATGCCCATTGCCAATGATTTCCAGACAGTGCCATCAGGATAACTGAGAAATTGGGGACGGATTGTAAAAATGTAAATATTTGGTAGATTGGTTCATTGGGTAGCTAAGACTCACTTTTCTTGGAGCATTCCACCTTTGCATGAATCGTGGACAAGGTGGTGAGGCAATCCTGTGATCCTGGTGTGTGGAAGTGCGAAAAATGTGGGATTAGCCTGCCAGCCCTGATTTCCTCAAAATGCAGAAGAGGCTCGATCCGTCAACTTCGGTCAGGGTGAGGGCGGCGGGCAAGTTGGAGGCCAGGGAGCGGAACTGGTCCGGGGTGAACGTGGTGGCCGTGAAGCCGTCCTTGCAGGTTATGTGTCCGTTGCCGGTCCGCTGCCAGTCGATCTCGCCCAGGAGCCCCGCCTCGGCTTGGAGCTGGAACCATTCCAGGCGCTGCGGCCAGAAGCGTTCGGCGTAGGTCGAGAACAGCACCACGCCGCCGGGCCGGCAGCCCCCCGAGGGGACGCCGCCCAAAGTGTTGAGCCGGCAGCCCCCCGAGGGGACGCCGCCCAAAGTGTTGAGCCGGCAGACGCGCAGCGCCTCGAGCATCAGCGTTCCCGGGTCGCGGTGAAACGCCGATATGCCGTTCTGGAGGCAGAGGACCACGTCGAACCGGCCGTCGTCGAACTGCAGCGCGCCGGCGTCCATCTCCCGGACCGCGACGTTGGCCAGGCCTGCGACGGTCTGGCGCGCCAGGGTGACGCTGGCGGGGGCGTTGTCGATGGCCGTGACCTCGGCCGCCCGGGCGGCGAGGTCGGGGAGGGTGCGGCCGTAGCCGCAGCCGAGGTCGAGGACCGAGTCGGTGGCATGGATAAATCCCAGGGCAAAGTCGAGCTCGGCGCGAAGATATTGCCGCACGCGCGGGGGCGCGATCTCGTAGCAACGGCGAAGCTTTTCCGCCGCCAGGTGTTCGGCATAATAGTCTTCCATTCCGGCATTCATTATAAGGACCGTGCCCGTACGATGCAAGGCACTGCGCAACAGGCGATTGCAGCAGCATGCTCCCTTCCGTCGCTTCCTTGACATTTCAGATAAATATCCTCAAAATGCAGGCATGGGGGAAAGGGTTGAGCTTGTGAAAACACTTGCACCGATAGAACCGAAACAAAGAATAGAAATTCTGGATGTCCTGCGGGGATTCGCATTACTGGGCATCATTTTCAATAACATGTTGTATTTCAGCGGATATGCATTCATGCCCTTCGCCCATCTGAAGCAAATAATTAATTTTCAGTTAAATGAGAAAATATTTTATTTTTTGGATATTATCATCACCGCAAAATTTTACACGCTCTTTTCCATTCTTTTCGCGGTCGGATTCTATATCCAATTCAACGCCCACAAGGAAGATGTAATTGATTTTCTTAAAACATATCGCCGGCGGATGTTTGTTTTATTTGGCATCGGGCTCGTCCACGGTCTGATCTGGTCAGGGGATATTTTACTTACCTATGCGCTGATTGCTTTTATCATGATCTTGTTCCGCAACGTCAAGCCAAAGAATCTTATTCGCTGGTCGATATTTTTTATATTGTTGCCGCTTTTTATCGATCTGGCTATTTTGCCTTTTTCCCGGGCGATGGGCACCCTCGGCGCTGGAAATGCCGCATCCATTGCGCACATAAACTATCCGGATATGACGCCTGAGGCTGTCGTCGACACATTCCAAAATGGGACTATAGGAAAAGTGTTCATTTTGAACATTCATAATCTTGTCTGGAAATACCTGAGTTATTTCCCATCGGGGGGTTATTTTAAATTTCTCGGGATTTTTCTTCTGGGTTACTATTTGGCTGCGATCGGTTTTTTTACAAAAAAATCAAAATCGACATTATTGTTAACAGCCGGTTTAATCATTGGATTTCTGGCTGCCATTTCGGCTAAAATATTGGGCGGGAGCTCATATCAATTCCCGCCTACTCTTCCCAATATTCTTTATAAGTTCTTGTTATCGGCAGGACAAATATTCGTATGTTTTTTTTATATGACGGCTATCTTCAAGATCGTCCGGACCAGGATAGGAAAAAGAGTATTTACGCGTTTGATTCCAGTGGGGAGAATGGCACTCAGCAATTACCTGTTTCAGACTTTCATTATGATGATAATTTTCTACAATTTCGGATTCAATCTGTTCGCTAGGATCGGTTTAATCCCGACAAGCGCTATAGCGATTCTTATCTTAATATTGCAAATTATTTTTAGCAATATTTGGTTGAGACATTTCAAATTTGGTCCTTTTGAATGGCTTTGGCGCAGCTTGACCTACAAAAAGAGGATAAAAATCCGCTATGACAATATATAGAAACATGAAGCGCGAGATAAAGAGATACTCCTGTCCGTCCTGCGCCAAGCTGCTCACCGTGCACAGCGACATGTGCCCCCATTGCCGGCAGCGTTTCAATCGCCAGGACAGGCGCTAGAGAGGCATCGGGGCAGGACTTTCATTATCACGCTTGATCTGATAGGATGTTCCGGTTATGAACGAATCCATTTCACAAAAAACCGCGCGGCGGATGGCGTTGCATGCCCAGTTGCTGGATGGCAAAACCAAGATCAAGAGGGGTAAAGAGGGAATTGCGCAAACTGTCGAACACTTAGGATATGTACAGATTGATACTATCTCGGTGATCGAACGGGCCCATCACCATGTCCTGTGGACGCGGGTGCCGGGGTACAGGCCGGAGCATCTGCATAAGGCGCATGCCATCGACCGCACTGTTTTCGAATACTGGGGGCACGCGGCGTCGTATCTGCCGATGAGCGATTACCGCTTCTACATCCCCATGATGCGCGGCTTCCATAATCCCTCCGGCGCCTGGTGGCGGGGCTGGGGGGAAAAATACGGCGCTTATATCGACCCGGTGCTCAAACGCATCCGCGAAGAGGGGCCCAAAGCGGCGCGCGATTTCGAGAACCCCTCACGGGAGAACAGCACCAATCATCCGCCTATCCTGGCGGATCCGATTGGTCTGTCCCCGCAGGGGAAAGGGCCCTGGTGGGACTGGAAGCCGGCCAAGGCGGCCCTGGAGATGCTGTTCTGGCGCGGCGAGTTGATGATCGCTAAGCGCAGCGGTTTCGAACGCATCTACGATTTGACCGAGCGCGTCCTCCCCGAGGGGACCGACATTCGTCCGCCCGCTCCCGGAGAGCTGGGGCGCTTCATCGTCATTCGCGCCCTCAACGCACTCGGCATCGCCAGCGAAAAGGAGATAAGGGAATACATCCGCATCGGCGACAAGGGCATCATCGCGGGCGCGCTCGGGGAAATGCTCGCTTCAGCTGAGATCGTACAGCTCAACGTTGAAGGCCAGCCGGGCGCGGTCTATGCTCTGCCGCCGTTCCTGGAAAAGGTGGGCTCTTTCCGCGCCCGACCGCCCCGCGTCCGCCTTTTATCACCCTTTGACAACCTGGTCACTTCGCGCTCCCGCCTGAAGCAGCGCTTCGATTTTGATTACACCCTGGAATGCTACGTGCCGAAAAATAAAAGGCGCCACGGTTATTATGTGCTGCCCATCCTGTTCGGCGAGAATATCGTCGGCCGCCTCGATCCCAAGGCCGATCGCCCCGATAAAACGTTTCGCGTGCGCCGGCTGGTCGTCGATGGGGAATTTCAGGATGGCCTGATCGCCGAGCTCGGCCGCGCGCTCGGCGATCTGGCGCGATTCAATGGTTGTGAATCGGTCGTGTTGGAAAATGTTCTGCCAAAAAAACTATTCGCCCCGCTGAACAGGGCATTGGCCCGGGAATAAGCAATTGGGCGACAGGGAGCCCTTAGAGTCTATTGCCTTCCACTTGCAGAGTCCACTGAAAGGGGGGATAGGGGGCAACAAAGTCCATGGTTCCCGATAGTTTGTCTTCCGTGGTAAACGAGCCGCTGAAATGGCAGCTCTTGCCGCCTATTAACGCCGAGGTAAAATCGAAAACAACCGTTTCCCCGGAAACCGTATAATCCCCCTCTCCATTCTGGGCATCTTCTTCAGCCAGCGTCCCTGTTTCGCTTGAGCCGCTGAAGGTGAAAATATAGTGCTCCTGGGCACCGGTGGTAAATGACCATTTGCCCCTGATGTCGTATTTCTCATCCTTGCTGCAGTCAACGGCGGCCAAGAGCAGGATCAGCAAACACAGGGCAATGAATTTCACATTTTTCATTTTATCCCCTACTGACAACTTTCTTTGATGGCAACGACGAATTTGGCGATGTCATCCTCGCTGGTGTTGAACGAACACATCCAGCGCACTTCGTTCTGCTCCTCGTTCCACAGGTAAAAGAAGTATTTTTTCAGCAGTTTGTCGATGGCAACGCGGGGGAGCGAAACGAAGACGGCGTTGGCCTGGACCTTCTGCACTATTTTCAGCCCGGGGATCTCTTCCACCTGCTTGGCCAGCAATTGGGCCATGCGGTTGGCGTGGGCGGCGTTCTGCAGCCAGAGATCTCCCTCGAGCAGCGCCGTGAGCTGGGCGGAGATGAAGCGCATCTTGCTGGCCAATTGCATCGACTGCTTGCGGATGAAGATGGTGTTTTGGCTCAGCTCGGGGCGGAAGCAGACCACGGCCTCGCCCAGCAGCAGGCCGTTCTTGGTGCCGCCGAAGGAGAGGATGTCGACCCCGGCGCCGCCGGAGATCTCGCCCAGGCCCTTGTCCAGGTGGGCCGCGGCGTTGCATAGGCGGGCGCCGTCCATGTGCAGATAGAGCTCGTGCTGGTGGCAGAAATCGGCCAGCGCCTTCACCTCCTCCACGCTGTAGACCGTCCCCAGCTCGCTGGCCTGGGTGATGGAAACGACGGCGGGCTGGACGCGGTGCTGGTCGAGCCTTCCCTGCAGCTGGCGGCCGATGTCGTCGACGCCGAGCTTGCCGTCGGCCGTGTGCACGGCGAGCAGCTTGCAGCCGATGGCGCTCTCCGGGGCGCCGCACTCGTCGGCGTTGATGTGGGCGTGCTCGGAGCAGATCACGGCCTGGAACGGCCGCGCCAGGGTGGACAGGGAGATGACGTTGGCGCCGGTGCCGTTGAAGACGGGATAGACGTCGACCGCGGGGCCGAAGTGCTCCCTGAATTTTTCGATCGCTGCATTGGTGAAGGGGTCGAGACCGTAGGCCACGGCCGGGCCGCGATTGGCCGCGGCGATCGCCTTCAGTATCTCCGGGTGCACCCCGGCATGGTTGTCGCTGCCGAACATGATGTTTGCGTGCATTGTTTCCTCCTGGCGTATGCTACTGCATCGCCGTGGCCCTGGGCCGCTGGCGTATGCTACTGCATCGCCGTGGCCTTGGGCCACTAGCGGGTCATATTTTTTTGATGATCACGAAGGTGATGTCGTCCTCGGGCCGGTCGTTGAAGGCGAGCAGGTCGTCCTTGAGGCGCTGGAAAATGTCCCGGGCCGGAAGGTGCTTGCTCTCCCTGAGCCGCTCCTCAAGGCGGTCGGGGAAATATTTCTGGCCGTCCACGCTGCGGTGATCGCTCAGGCCGTCGGTGTACAGGATGAGGATGTCGCCCCGGCCCATGAGGTTGATCTCGTTGATGGTGTACTTCTCCTTGACGCCGAGCAGCGGCACGGAGATCTCGCTGTTGCCCGGCGAGGGCATGGTGCCGATCTGGGGGAAGCTGACCAGCCGGTCGTCGCTGATGGCGACCAGGCGGTCGAACTCGTTCGAGAAGACCTTGGGCGGGGGATGGGCGGCCGAAATGAAACGGAAGGTGCCGTTGGCGGAGATTTCGCCGTAGACTAGGGTCAGGGTCTTGGAGATTCCCGAGGAATTGAAGAAGCGGCTGTTGAGGTTTTCCAGCAGGTTGGGGGTGATCTCGCCGAAAAATTGCAGCTCGTAGGAAACGCCGAGCAGGAAAGCCTGGTGGAAGACCGAGGCGATGAAGGCCGAGCTGAAATCGTGCCCCTCGACGTCGAGGACGACGATGCCGGCCCGGGCGACGGTGGCGCGCAGCTTTTTCTTCAGGTTTTCCGGCGCGTGGCGGATCAGTTTTTCCATCTTGTAGCGCTTCTTGAAATCGATGTAGATGATGTGGTCGCCGCCCGCCTGGCGGTTGCGCGGCAGCGCTTCGCCGTAGACGTCGATCCAGGGCACCTCGGGCAGTTCGCTGGGCGGCGGGTCGAAGGTGCGGGCCAGGTCGCTGAAGCGCGCGAGCTCGGCCTCCAGGAAGCGGATGCGCTGCTCGGCCCGGGCCAGCCGATCGTCTTGGGGGTTCTCGTTCATGGCGCTCAAAACAGGATCTCGATCGAGTTCGGGCCGGTCAGCTTCTCGATGTCCTTCTTCATCGAGGCGGTGGCCTTGATCCCCTGCCCGGCCTCCGAGTTGATCACCACCCGGGCGTCTTCGCCGTGGTTGATGACGATCATGTACGGGACCGAGTCGCGGTTCTTTTCCAGCTTCTGCTGCAGTTTCTCGTTAAAGCTCTCGTCGATCTGCTCGTAGTTGATGGTGATGACGATCTTGCGGGCCTTTTTCTTGAGCATGGCCTCGAGTTCCTGCAGGCTTTCCAGGTAGATGTTGACTTCCTCGCTCTCCGGCATCCTGCCTTCGAGGAAATAGGGGACGTCCAGGCACAGGGTCTTCTTGAGCGCCTCCCAGCGGTCCTTGAAGCAGAGCACCTTGATGCGCCCGCTCAGGTCCTCGAAAAAGATCTCGCCGTAGGCGTCGCCCTTTTTCGAGGTGCGGGGGGTGAACTCGGTGACCACGCCGCCGAGCTTGATGATCTCGCCCTTGAACTCCCTGTTCTGGATGGCCAGGATGGTGGTGTTGGAGACCTTGCTGATCTCGCTGCTGAATTTTTCCAGGGGGTTGTGGGTGACGTAGATGCCGGCGATCTCCTTCTCGCCCGTGATCATCTCGCTCTCCGACCACTCCTCCAGCTTCATCTTTTCTTCCGGGATATAGGAGTCGACGATCTCGTCCTTGAACAGCTTTTTCTGGTTTTTGCCGCGGTTCTTTTCGATGGCCACGGAGCGCTTGATGATGTCGCCAACGCTCTCGAACAGAGTCCGCCTTTTTAGGCCGAAGCAGTCGAAGGCGCCGGCCTTGACCAGGCTTTCCAGGACGGTCTTGTTGACCCGGCTCAGGTCGACGCGGGCGACGAAATCGTTGAAACTCCTGAAGGCGCCGCCCTCCTGGCGGGCCTTGAGCATGATCTGCAGGGCGCTGCTGCCGACGTTCTTCAGGCCGATCAGCCCGAAGCGGATGGCGCCGGCCGTTTCGACGTGAAAATATTCCTGGCTCTTGTTGATGTCCGGCGGCAGGATGTCGATGCCCATCTTCTTGCTCTCCGAAACGTACTGGATGATTTTCGACGAGGTCGATGTCTTTTCCGACTCGGAGCTGAGGTGGGCCGACATGAAGTAGACCGGGTAGTGGGCCTTCAGGTAGGCGGTCTGGTAGGCCAGGTAGGCGTAGGCGGTGGCATGGGACTTGTTGAAGCCGTACTCGGCAAAGGTCTTCATCTGGCCGAAGAGCTCCTCGACCT